>JAFWOX010000074.1 GCA_017545325.1 Oscillospiraceae bacterium
AAAACAAGGGTTTCCGGTGTGTTGTGGTATTTTGGATCCTGACCATCCTCCAGGGCCCGGCCGGAGAAACCCAACACCTCTCCCCGCACATCCAGCACGGGGAACATGAGCCTGTTCCGGAATCGGTCATATGCTCCTCCCGCCCTTTTCCCCCGGATGGCCAGCCCGGCCCGGATCAGTTCTTCCGCGGTAAACCCTTTGGCCTCCATGGCTTTCAGAAGCGCATCCCAGCTGTCCGGTGCGGCGCCGAGGCCGAAATTCGTCACACTCTTCCGGCTGAGTTGACGGCGGGCGATATACGCGGCGGCAGCTGCCCCCGCAGGCTCCGAGAGCTGGGCATGGAACCAGCGGGCCGCTTCCTTATTGAGCTCCAGTATCCGCTTGCGGAGTCGGGGCAGCTCCTGGTCCTGCCCGTCCTCCGGCACGGTCATGCCCGCCCGGTCCGCCAGGAACTTCACCGCCTCCGGGAAGCTGAGATTTTCGATCTCCATGATGAAGTTCACCACGCCGCCGCCCTTGCCGCAGCCGAAGCAATGGTAGATCCGCTTGTCCGGGGACACGGAGAAGGAAGGTGTCTTTTCGTTATGGAAAGGGCAGAGGCCGAAGAGGTTCCCGCCTTTTTTTGTCAGCTGCACGTACTGGGAAACCACGTCCGCGATGTCGCAGCGTTCCGTCAGCGCGTCCAGAAAGGATTCCGGGATCGGCAAACCGTCTCCCTCCTTTGCGCGTTTATCTTATGGTCCAGCCGCCAGGGATGAACAGCTGGGTGTACTGCTGGACGGCAAACTGGTCGGTCATCCCCGCGATATAGTCGCACACCGCCCGATCCGCGCCCTCCTCCGCGGCCACGGCCCGGTAATCCTCCGGCAGACGGCCAACGTCCGCCAGGTAGTATTCATAGAGGGCAAAGAGGATGCCCTCCACCTTGCTCTCCTCGCTCTTTGCCTTGGGGTTTCGGTACACCGCCTCGAACATGAAGCTGCGGAAAGCGTCCATGGCCCAGGCCACGGGCAGGCTCATTCGGATCTCGGAATCGGAGGAAGCCACCACATCCCGGATGACGGTGTCGATGCGCTTTCCGAAGGAATCCCCGATGACCTCCCGCACGGAGGCGGGGATGTCCTCCTCCTTCATGATCCCGGCCCGCACCGCGTCGTCGGTGTCGTGGTTCACATAGGCGATCCGGTCGCTGAGGCGCACGATGTTCCCCTCCAGGGTCATGGGTCTGCGCTCCCCCGTGTGGCAGAGTATCCCGTCCCGCGTTTCGGCGCAGAGGTTCATGCCCCGGCCGTCCTTTTCCAGCCGGTCCGCCACCCGAAGGCTCTGCTCGTTATGCTCGAAGCCGCCGGGATGGATCTTCCGCAGCGCCCGCTCTCCCGCATGGCCGAAGGGGGTGTGGCCCAGGTCGTGGCCCAGGGCGATGGCCTCCGTCAGGTCCTCGTTGAGCCGGAGGCAGCGGGCGATGGTCCGGGCGATGCGGGCTACCTCCAGGGTGTGGGTCATCCGCGTGCGGTAATGGTCCCCCTCCGGGCTCAGGAACACCTGGGTCTTGTGCTTCAGGCGGCGGAAGGCCTTGCAGTAGGTGACCCGGTCCACGTCCCGCTGGAAAC
>JAFWOX010000075.1 GCA_017545325.1 Oscillospiraceae bacterium
CCTTGCCGGAGAAAGCGCCGCCCCCGTGGGGGGCATAGCCGCCGTAGGTATCCACGATGATCTTCCGGCCCGTAAGGCCGCTGTCCCCATGGGGGCCGCCGATGACGAAGCGGCCGGTGGGGTTGACATAATACTTTGTATTCCCGTCCAGGAGCGCAGCGGGCACCACGGGCTCCACCACATGCCGGATCATATCCCGGCGGATGGTATCCAGCTCCGCCTCGGGATCATGCTGGGTGGAGATGACGATGGTATCCACCCGGCGGGGCTTTCCGTCCTCCCCATACTCCACCGTCACCTGGGTCTTCCCATCGGGCCGGAGGTAAGGCAGGGTGCCGTCCTTCCGCACCTTGGCCAGGCGCAGAGCCAGCTTATGGGCCAGGGAGATGGGCAGGGGCATGAGCTCCGGGGTCTCGGTGCAGGCATAGCCGAACATCATGCCTTGGTCCCCGGCGCCGTTCATCAGCTCATCCGTCTTCTCTCCCCGGATCTCCAGGGCCCGGTCCACGCCCATGGCGATATCCGCGCTCTGCTCATGGATGCTGGTGAGGACGGCGCAGGTCTCCGCGTCGAACCCGTAGGCGGAGTCCGTATAGCCCACCTCCCGGATCACGTCCCGGGCCACCTTGCCGATATCCACATAGCAGTTGGTGGTGATCTCCCCCATGATGTAGATGACCCCGGTGGTGGCGGTGCATTCGCAGGCCACGCGCCCGGTGGGGTCCTGGGCCAGGATGGCGTCCAGCACCGCATCAGAGATCTGGTCGCAAAGCTTATCGGGATGGCCCTCCGTTACGGATTCCGAGGTAAACAGCCGCTTGCTCATTCTACTCTATCTCCTTTCATATCAGACCTGCCAGCTATGGAGGTATTGATCCTGCTCCGGGGTGAGGACGTCGATGCTGAGGCCCATGGCCGCCAGCTTCACCCGTCCGATCTCCTCGTCGATCTCCTCCGGCACGGCATACAGCTTTTTTTCCAGATGATCCTGTTTGACGATCCACTCCGCGGTAAGGGCCTGGACGGCGAAGGACATATCCATGATCTCCGCCGGGTGACCGTTGCCGCAGGCCAGGTTCACCAGTCTCCCCTCCCCCAGCACGTTCAGGATCCGGCCGTCCGGGAGGGTGTAGCCCCGGATATTCTCCCGGCGCTCCTCCTCCTTCACGGCCATGGCCCGGAGTCCCGCCACATCCACCTCCACGTCGAAATGGCCGGCGTTGCACAGGATGGCGTTGTGCTTCATCCGGGCGAAATGGGCCGGTGTGATCACATCCCGGCAGCCGGTGACGGTGATGAAGATATCCCCCAGGGCCGCCGCCTGCTCCATGGGCATGACCCGGAAGCCCTGCATGGTGGCGTCCAGCGCCTTGAAGGGGTCCACCTCCGTGACGATCACGTCCGCCCCCAGCCCGGCGGCCCGCAGGGCGACGCCCTTGCCGCACCAGCCGTAGCCCGCCACCACCACGGTCTTCCCCGCCACGATGAGGTTGGTGGTATGGAGGATGCCGTCCCACACGGACTGGCCGGTGCCGTACTTATTGTCATAATAGTGCTTGGCCTTGGCGTCGTTCACCGCCACCATGGGACAGGGAAGGCAGCCCTCCCGCTCCCGGGCCTTCAGCCGCAGGATGCCGGTGGTGGTCTCCTCGCAGCCCCCCAGGAGGCAGTCCCCATACTCCGCACAGTCCCCGCCGACTAGGTTCACCAGGTCACCCCCGTCGTCGATGAGGATATGGGGATGGCATTTCAGGGTCTCCCGCAGGAGACGGTCATAGCCCTCCCCGTCCACGCCGTGGATGCCGAAGGTCTCCACCCCCAGGGAGGCGACGCCCGCCGCCACGTCATCCTGGGTGGACAGGGGGTTCGAGCCTGTTAGGAAGACCTCCGCCCCGCCCTGCTTCAGCACCAGGGCCAGATTCGCGGTCTTGGCCTCCAGATGCACGGAAACGGCGATGCGCTTCCCCGCAAAGGGCTTCTCCCGCGCAAAGCGGGCCTCGATCCCCGAAAGGGCGGGCATAAAATCCCGCACCCAGCGGATCTTCTGCCGCCCGGCCTCCGCCAGGGCGGGATCCTTGATGATGCTCATCTCTCTCCCCCTTCAGCAAAAAAAGCGCTCCGTCTCACCGACGGAGCGCGAACAGGCTTCTGCAGCGCCTTATCTTTCGTTTCGTCCGTCGGATTTGGCACCTTGCAGAGGGCGAAACCCCCATGCAGGTTGTCGTGGCTTCACAGGGCCGATCCCTCCGCCACTCTCGATAAGGCTATTCATTTTGCCCACAGTATACCCGCGGGGCGGCGGGCTTGTCAATACGCCCTTGACAGTTTTTTTGCCCTGGCCTATAATGGCATCACAATTGAAACTGATTTTCATTTTCATATTCTATCGAGACAAGGGAGCGGGGACCATGGCGTATGAGACAAGACAGGGCAGGCTGCTGCAGGAATACCTGGAGGGCCTGGGCGGCCGGCATGTGAGCGTGCAGGAGATCGCGGAAAACCTGCCGGAGAAGGTGGGGATCTCCACCATATACCGGCAGCTGGAAAAGCTGGAGGCCCGGGGGCTGGTGCGGAAATACATCAACGACGGGGAGCCCGCCTGCTACCAATATACCGAGGACGGCACCCCCGGCTGCCACGGACACCTCCACCTGAAATGCGGCGGATGCGGCCGGCTCATCCATGTGGAATGCGAGGAGTTCGACCGGCTGGCGGAGCATCTGCTCCGGGAGCACGGCTTCCGTACGGATCCCCTGCGCACCTCCGTCTACGGAGTCTGCCGGGACTGTCTGGCAAAGGAGCAGAAGGCATGAAGCGGATATCGCTGTTTTTCCTCCTTGGGATCCTGCTTCTCTACGGCTGCGCCGGGAAGCCCTCCGGGAGCGGGGATAAGCTGCAGGTCGCGGCGGCCGCCTTTCCGGAATATGATTTCGTCCGGGCGGTGGCGGGGGACCTGGCGGAGATCACCCTGCTCCTGCCGCCCGGGGCGGAGGCCCATTCCTACGAGCCCACCCCCCAGGATATCGCCCGCATCGGCTCCTGCCGGGTCTTCGTCTATGGCGGCGGGGAGAGCGACGTGTGGCTGGACCGGATCCTGGACAGCGGGAACCGGGAGGGAAAGGCCATCCTCTCCCTGATGGACTGCTGCGCCCTCCGGGAGGAGGAGATCCAGGAGCACATGACCGCGGAGGAGGAAGAGGGGGAGGAGACGGAGTACGACGAACATGTCTGGACTTCCCCGGTGAACGTCATAGCCATCACGGAGGCGGTGCGGGACGCCCTGAGCGCGGCGGATCCGGAAAACGCCGCCGCCTATGCCGCCAACGCAGAGGACTATATCCGGCGGCTGCGGGAGCTGGATTCCGCCCTCCGGGAGCTGGTGAGGGGCTCCAGGCGGCAGCTGCTGGTCTTCGGGGACCGCTTCCCCTTTCTGTACTTCGTGCGGGAATACGGCCTCAGCTATGCCGCTGCCTTCCCCGGCTGCTCCAGCGGCACGGACGCGAACCCCGCCACCGTCGCCCACCTCATCGACCTGGTGAAGGCGGAGGAGATCCCCGTGGTCTTCCGCTGCGACCTGAGCGCCGGGAAGATCGCGGACACCATCGCCGAAGCCGCCGGAGCCAGGGTCCTCACCCTCTGGTCCGGCCATACCGTCTCCCGGGAGGCCTTCCGGGCCGGGGAGACCTACCTGACCCTCTGGGCCAAGAACCTGGAGGCGCTGAAGGAGGCGCTGTACTGAAATGTCGCTCATCGCCTGCAGGGACCTGTGCCTGGCCTACGAGGGCAAAACAGCGGTGCAGGACCTGACCTTTTCCGTGGAGCCCGGGGACTACCTCTGCATCGTGGGGGAGAACGGCTCCGGCAAAAGCACCCTCATCAAGGCCCTCCTGGGCCTGAAGAAGCCCAAAAGCGGCTCCATCACCTACGGGGACGGCCTCCGGCAGACGGAGGTGGGCTACCTGCCCCAGCAGACCCCGGCCCAGAAGGATTTCCCCGCCAGCGTGGGGGAGGTGGTCCTGTCCGGCTGCCGGGCAAAGCCCTTTTACCCCCGATCGGAGAAGCGCCGGGCGGCGGAATGCCTGGAAAAGCTGGGGCTGACCGGGCTGAAAAACGCCTGCTACCGGGATCTGAGCGGCGGGCAGCAGCAGCGGGTGCTCCTGGCCCGGGCCCTGTGCGCCACGCGAAAACTCCTCCTGCTGGATGAACCCGTCACCGGCCTGGACCCGGTGATCAGCGCGGAGCTGTACCGGATCATCCAGGACCTGAACCGGGAGGGGGTCACCATCATCATGGTCTCCCATGACGTGGACTGCGCCATCGAGCGGGCCAGGACCATTCTCCATCTGCGCACCGTTCCGCTCTTCTTCGGCCCGGCGGAGGCGTACGCCGACAGCGAGATCGGCCGGACCTTCATGGAAGGCCGGGACTGAGAGAGGGGGACGGACATGCTGGAAACTCTGCGGGAAATGCTCTCCTATACCTTCCTCACCCGGGCCCTGCTGGTGGGCACCCTGGTGAGCCTCTGCGCCGCCCTCCTGGGGGTCAGCCTGGTGCTGAAGCGGTACAGCATGATCGGGGACGGGCTGAGCCACGTGGGCTTCGGGGCCCTGGCTGTCGCCACCGTTCTGAACGCCGCTCCCCTGGCCGTGGCCATCCCCGTGGTGGTGGCCGCCGCCTTCCTGCTCCTGCGCATCTCCTCCAGCGGGCGGATCAAGGGTGATGCGGCCATCGGGCTTCTCTCCACCTGCGCCCTGGCGGTGGGGGTCATCCTCATTTCCCTGTCCACGGGGATGAATACGGAGGTGAACAATTACCTCTTCGGCAGCATCCTCTCCATGTCCCGGGAGGACGTGATCCTCAGCGCCGCCATCGCCCTTACGGTGCTGATCCTGTTCATCCTCTTCTACAATCGGATCTTTGCCGTCACCTTCGACGAGACCTTCGCCCGGGCCACCGGCGTGCGGGTGGGAGCCTACAACGGCCTCATCGCCCTGCTCACCGCCCTCACCATCGTGGTGGGCATGCGGATGATGGGGAGCATGCTCATCTCCGGTCTGCTGATTTTTCCCGCTCTCAGCGCAATGCGCTTGTGCAAGCGCTTCCGCAGTGTTATAATTGTTGCGGCGATAATTTCCGTTTTCTGCTTCTTCCTGGGGACCCTGGTATCCTACCTGGGCGCCATCCCCACGGGGGCCAGCGTGATCTGCGCGAATATGATCGTCCTGCTGCTGCTCACCGCGGCGGGCAGGCTGAGGGAGAGGATAAAATGACGGACACCCTGTTTCGGGCAGCCGGTCTCACCAAGCGCTATGGCGGCGCCGCCGCGCTGGATGGGCTGGATCTGCAGCTGGAGAGCGGGCGCATCTATGCCCTGCTGGGCGACCCGGGCAGCGGCAGGAGCACCCTGCTGCGCTGCGCCGCAGGCCTGGTCAAGCCGGATTCCGGCGAGGTTGAGCTCCTGGGGGAGACGGGCGAGGGCCTGTACGCCGCCCGGCGCCAGGTGGGGATGCTCATCGATTCCCCCGCTCTGTACCGGGATCTGAGCATCCGCAACAACCTGAAGCTCCAGGGCCGTATCCTGGGGGATCTGCCCAAGGGGCGGATCGGCAAGCTGATGAAGGCCCTGGCCATCACCCCGCGGGATACGGGCAACCGCACCGTCGGGGGCTGCCCCGCGGGACTGAAGATGAAATGCGCCATCGCCATGGCTCTGCTCCCCTTCCCCCGCCTCCTGATGATGGACGAGGTTTTCGGAGGGCTGGATACGGACGACAGCGCCCTGTTCCGCGACCTGATCGCCGGAGAGATGGCGGAGCGGCCCATGGCCGTTCTGATCACCGGCCAGTTCTTCAGCGAGCTCTACCCCTTTGCGACGGATTACCTCCTGCTGGAGAAGGGCCGGATCCTCCGGAGCTACACCCGGGAGGCGCTGCAGGCCAGGATCCCGGAGGACCTGCACCGGACCCAGGAGCTGGAGGACGCCTTCAAGACCATCCGAAAGGAGGACCTTGGCGCATGAAGAGCGTATTTCGAGGCGAGCTGTTCCGCCTCAGCCGGAGCGCCGTGCTGCTGCTGGCGATAGTGGTGCTGCTGGTATGCGACCTGTTCATCAGCTCCCGGAGCAAGGTGACCGAGACCAATATGTATGACCTGGCGGAGCTTCCCGGGGCGGGCACCTTCGTGAACTACTTTCAGGATAACAAGACCAGCCCGGAAGGGGCCGCCGCCCGCATGCGTCTGCCCCGGGTGAAGAATCAGCCGGAGACGATCGTCCTGCGGGATGATCCGGCCACCGCGAAGTATGAGAATCTGATCGAGGTATACTGGGCCTGCTCCCCCTACTATTTCCGCTGGGTCCTGGCCAGCAACCAGGGACTCATGGTGATCCCCCTGATCTTCGCGGTGATGTTCCTGGCCCGGGACTTCCCCAACCGGGTGTTCAACGATTCCCTGTATATCGGCAAGCGGCGGCGGGAGATCTTCTGGGGCAAGACCCTGTTCTACTTCCTCCTGGCCTTCCTGATCTCCCTGGCGGGGATCCTGCTCCTGGCCCTGGTGTATGCCAGCGCCGTATTCCGGACCCTGCCGGCGGGCTATGTATGGAGCCGCATCCTCCTCCATGCCTTTGTGGATACCTGCCTCATGGCGGTGCCCTTCCTCCTGGCCTTCCTCACCCGGAACCCGGTGGTCACGGGCATCCTCAGCGCCCTGTACGGGGTGCTCATCCGGTACACCGGCCTGATCTATCCCGCAAAGCTCAAGGCGGATATGGCCGCCTGGGAGCAGGGGACCTTCCCCCTGACCATGGCCCTGATCTGCCTGGCGGTCCTGGCGGTGTGCATCGCCGTTTCCCGCCTGCTGTTCGAGAAGCAGGATATCAAATAACGCTTCGCGTTTCGACCGGGACCCGCTTCGTTGGGCTCCCAGTCGAAGCATATCAAATTCCGCCGATACGCTTATCACGCGCATGGGGGCAGCCAGACGGCTGCCCCCGAAGTTTTGTCGGTTTTCCTATACTGTCCGCTCCAGGTCCAGGACGATGCGGTCCCCCGCGGGAGGCGTCCATACCAGGCGCAGGGCGGTGACCTTGCCGAAATCCCCGTCGAAGGCGGCGTTATTCGCGGATTCCCGGGTGAAATCCAGACTCAGCGCGAACACCCGCTCCCCGGTCTCGGCGTCGTAAAAGCTCGTTTTGCCGCCGGTCCAGCTTATTCCAAGCACCGTGCCGTCCACGCAAAGATATGGAGCGATATCCCTCTGGTCCAGGAGCCGGTCATAGGCCCCCTTCAGTACCGAGGCCTTAATCCAGGCCCGGAGGTGCAGCTCCTCTTCGTTCCCCCACAGGGCCAGACTCCGGGTCTCCAGACGGTAGACCCCGTTGTCCGCTGCGTATTCCACCTCCTCCGGGGTGCAGTCCGCAAAGAGGCTTTCCCGGAGCGCCTGCCGGTCTTCCGCCGAGAGCTCCGGAACCTGGGTCTGTTCCATAGGCTGCTGAGGCTGCTTCGGAATCGGTCCCGTCTCCAGGGGGTATTCCACCCCGTCGATACGCAGGGCGACGATGCCCCGGATATCTACCGGCTGCCGGAACCAGGCGCTCATCACGGCCACATCCTGCCGCACCGGGTCCGGCCGAAGCCCCGGGGAGTCAAAGATCTTCTGCTCCTCCTCTCCTTCCCGGTAGACGTACTCCAGCTTCCCCCGGAAGGGCTTGCCATTGCCCAGCTTTTTCATGTCCATCCCTGCCACGTCCGCCCGAAGTCCGAAGGGGGAGAGAACGATGTTGGAATAAACGCCATCCCCCTGCTCTTTGGAGATTTTCGCCAGGCAGGGCTTCAGCTCCGCCTCCGCCTCCAGATAGCCGGGGTTAAAGGTCTCCCCGGTATCGTAGTTTTTCAGGCCGAAGAGACGGAACCGTATGCGCCCCGTGTTCATCTGGCTTTCGTTGTACCAGAGATAGACCCACCGGTTGGGGTTCCCCTGGCCCGGATCGTCCCCGTCCAGGGGCTGGCGGACACCGCCCCCCAATTTCACAGGATAGCCCTCTTCCGTCAGGGGGGTGATCACGTGATCCGTGTCATCCCAATCCTCCAGGTTCCCCCGGAGCAGCTCCACGCTGTACACCAGGTAGGTATTGTATCCGTCCGTCACCGCCTCATGGAGGGTGAGCCGCAGACCTTCGTTTTCCACGGTCACGCCGATATGGTTTACATAATCTTCAAAGGTCTCATACTTCTCCCCGGGGAAAAGGCGTTCTAGGAAGCCCGTCTCCCTGGCCGCCACCCCCAGCAGGGCCAGGAGAGCGATCACCGCCGCCAGGATGAGAGCGGCGCGGACGGGGCGGCTGAGCTTTCTCTTCGCCGGGGGGCTGAAAACGGTCTTCGCGTAACGGTCCTCCGTCTCGCCCATAGCCATGGCCAGTTCCAAAGCCGTCATAGGTCGATTCCCTCCTTCTGCAAATAGTTTCGCAGCCCTTCCCGCAGTTTGCCCAGCTGCTTATGGATGCCGCTTACGGATCTTCCCCGCTGCTTCGCCAGGTTTTCCAGGGTCTCAAAAGCCAGGTATCGCCGCAGGAACAGGTCTCTCTCCCCCTCCGAGAGACTTTCCAAAAAGCCGTTCAGGGCACGGGTGAGCTCCCGGCGCTGCACCTCGTCCTCCAGGCTCTCTCCGGAGACCACCTCCTCCAGTTCCTCCAGGACCAGAGGGGTCTCTCCCGCATAGCGTTTTGCGGTGTGGTCCCGCCGCCACCGGTCCAGGGCCAGATTCCGGCAGATTTTTGCCAGGAAGGGTCCAAGGGGGTCCGGTCTCTTGGGGGGAATGGCGTTCCAGGTCCGGAACCAGGTATCTGAGACGCACTCCTCGCTGTCCTCCGGGACGGCCAATATCCTCAGGGCCACGCTCCGGCAGAGGGGGCCGTACTTTCCATCCGATTCCGTGATGGCCCGCTCGTCCCGGTCCCAGTAGAGCTGTACGATTTCTCTGTCTTCCACTTCCTCGCCTCCTTCACCCTTGATAACGGCTTTTTCCCCTCTTTTTTCACGATTCCGGGTTTTCACAAAAAATCCGCCTTTCCGCATCCGCTGCCGGATCTGTGGAGGGGCAGGCCTTGTTTTCCCATGCGCTTTATGGTCCGGCTTTGATATCGCCTGCTCATGTTTTTTCCTTTGTAAATATCCTACTCAAAAGCGGACCGAAAGGCAAGGGACAGCGGACATACTGCGGGGATCCCGCACCCTTTTTCCGGCGGGGACGCTTCCGCGCGGCGTCCCCAGTTTTCTCTTGCGCTTTCGTTGACTGAAACGCAAAAAACGCGTATACTAAAGGATACAGAAGAAATAAGGGGGGATGAGCTTGCGTTCTCTGCAGATCGACAAAAACGGCCTGCGGTTCAACCTGAACGAGATCCGGGCCAGAGCGGGCAGCGCAGACATCGTGGCGGATCTCAGCGGCGATGGCCAGGGGGTCGGCCTCCTGCGCATGGCCCGCTTCCTTCAGGAGGAGGGACTGGGCAGCTTCGCCGTGAGCGAGCCCCAGGATGCGGCGCTTCTCCGCCGCAGCGGCTTTTCCGAGGAACGGATCCTGATGCTCCGCAGCATCACCAACCAGGGGCAGATCAGCGAGCTTCTGGACGCGGGCGTGACCTTTACCCTGGGCTCCTATGAGGCGGGGATCGCGCTGAACGCCCTGGCGGGGGAGCGGCGCACGGTGGCGGAGGCCCGGATCCGCATCGACTCCGGCCTGGGCCAGTACGGCTTTCTTCCCCGGGAGACGGACAAGATGCTCACCCTGTACCGGCAGATGCCGAATATCGCCATCACCGGCCTGTACACTCTGCCCGCCTCCACCAACATCCTCTCCGAGACCCAGAAGCAGGTTGAGGATTTCATGACCGCCGCCCGGACCCTCCAGAACCAGGGGGTGAATACCGGCATCCTGATGGCGCTGGATTCCGCCGCCCTGTTCCGGGGAGAATTCGGGGAGCAGAGCGCCGTCTGCGTCGGCCCCGCCCTGATCGGCAGGATCCCGGTAAAGGCTGGCTCCGGGCTCGCCAAGGTCGGGGTGCTGGAGGCCTCCCTGGAGGAACTGAACTGGCTGGATAAGGGCACCCGGATCGGCGCGGGCAAGGGCGTCACCCTGAAGAAGACCACCCGGGTCGCGGTGCTGGACGTGGGCTGGTTCAACGGCGTCGGCACCCTTCGGCCCGACGACCGGGTGGAGCCCATCCTGCTGGGCAGGGTGAAAGCCGGCCTGGCCAGGAAGACCGCCTTCTCCCCCGTATTCCGGGTCAACGGGAAAAGAGCCCGGGTCCTGGGGCAGGTGGGCATGACCGGCCTGGTCCTGGACGTGACCCGATGCAACCCCGTCCCCGGGGACACGGCCACCCTGGAGGTGGACCCCCGGTATATCCGGGGGGTGCCCGTAAAGATGAGTGAAGGCGAATGAATATCATCCACAAGCTTGATCCCCATGTGGCGGATCTGATCGCCGCCGGAGAGGTGGTGGAGCGCCCCGCCTCCGTGGTGAAGGAGCTGCTGGAAAACAGCTTCGACGCGGGAGCCACCCAGGTGACGGTGGAGATCCAGCGGGGAGGCATGGGCCTCATCCGGGTGACGGACAACGGCTGCGGCATGAGTCCGGAGGACGCGGGCACCGCCTTCCTCCGCCATGCCACCAGCAAGCTCCGGGACGCCCGGGGCCTGGAGGCCATCGGCACCCTGGGCTTCCGGGGAGAGGCGCTGGCGGCCATCGCCGCCGTCTCCCGGATCCAGCTCCTCACCCGGGAGCGGGGCGCCCAGGAGGGCACCGTGCTCACCCTGGAGGCGGGAGAGGAGATCTCCCGCTCCCCCGCCGGTTGCCCGGAGGGGACCACCATCCTGGTTCGGGACCTGTTTTACAATACCCCCGCCCGGCTGAAATTCATGCGGAAGGATTCCGCAGAGGGGGCCGGCGTCACCGCCGCCGCCCTGAGCTGCGCCATGAGCCATCCCCACGTGGCGGTGCGGTATCTCCGGGAGGGGAAGGAGGAATTCCATACCCCGGGCAACGGCCGGCTGGACGCCGTCATCTATTCCCTCCTGGGGCGCGACTTTGCCAAAACCATGCTCCCCGCCCAGGGCTCCGGGGAGGGGATCACGGTGGAGGGGTACATCTGTCCCCCCGCAAACGCCCGGGGCAACCGGAAGCAGCAGTTTTTCTTCGTCAACGGAAGATATGTGAAATCCATCCTGCTCCAGACCGCTCTGGAGCAGGCCTATAAGAACCAGCTCTTTACCGGGCGCTTCCCCGCCTGCGTCCTGTTCCTGGAGCTCCGGCGCAGCGCCGTGGACGTAAACGTTCACCCCGCAAAAACCGAGGTCCGCTTCCTGCAGGAGCGGCAGGTCTTCGACGCGGTGTACCGCAGCGTTCAGGCCGCCCTGCGAGGGGAGGCCGCCCAGCCGGAGCTGCATCTGCCGAAGCCGGAGGAGCCTGAGCCGGGAGCGGAGGCGGAGGTGCGGGAGGAACCCGCGCAGACCGCGAGGCCGAAGGCGGCGGTGCCCGTCACCGGACGGGTCTACAGCCGGGAGAGCGTACCCAAGGCGCCTCCGGCGGATATGCCGAAGATCGTGGAGCAGCTGGTTTTCCGCCAGCCCGCTGCGGAATACGGCCGGGAGGAGCCCCCCCGGGAGGAGGTCCCGGTGCACCGGGTGGATCTGACGGAGCCCCCCGCCCCGTCCAGGCCGCCGGAGCCCGCGCCGGCTCCGGAGAAGGAACCGGAGAAGGCGCCGGAGCCGCCCCGGGAAAAGCCCCTGCCCCCCTACCGCATCCTGGGAGAGGCCTTCCGGGAATACGCGGTGGTGGAGACGGAGGAGGGACTTCTGCTCATCGACAAGCATGCCGCCCATGAGCGCATCCTCTTCGACCGGCTGAAGGCCGGGGAACGGGGACCCATGAGCCAGCTGCTTCTGGAACCCCAGGTGGTCAAGCCCGGGGCGGAGGACGCCGCCCTGCTTCTGGACCACCTCCCCCTGCTGGAGGAGCTGGGGCTGGAGGCGGAGGATTTTGGCGGCGGAGCATTGCTGGTGCGCCGTATGCCGGAGGGCGTCAGCCCGGAGGACTGCGCCGCCCTGCTGGAGGATACGGCGGAGGCCCTGCGCCTGGGCAGGCGGCCCGGCAGCCTGGGCCAGCGGGACGAGGTCCTGGCCTCCATGGCCTGCAAGGCGGCGGTGAAGGCGGGGATGGACGGGGAACTGTGGGAGCTGATCCCCGTGGTGGAGGCCGTCCTCTCCGGGCGGGTGAAATACTGCCCCCACGGCAGACCCGTCTCCATGCTCCTCACCAGGGCGCAGCTGGACAGGAATTTCAAGCGCACCGGCGGCTAAGGCCGGGATACTTTGCCGAAGCAGGTGATCGAATTGATGATGGACGACAGCTTCTTCTGGTTCAGGCGGAACCGGATCTCCATCCCCGGGGTGCGGGGAGAGCATCTTTTCCTGCATATCACGGATACCCATATCAACGCCGCGGACGAAGAGAGTTCTCCCGAGGAGCGGGCGGAATCGGAAAAGCAGGAGACCATGTGGGCCTCCTTCAAGGAGAAATTCGCCCGGGGGCAGCTGCCCTTCTCCGTGGGGAACGACGAGCCCTACGGGGATCCCCAGCGGATCACCACCCTGGAGGCCTTTGAGAAGCAGCTCGCCCTGGCGGAGGAGCTGAAGCCGGAGGCCCTGCTCCTCTCCGGGGACAACCTGGAGCGCATGCACGGCGCCGGGGAACGGTACCTGAGGCGGAAGCTCGCCGCCTACAGCGGGAAATTCCTCTGCGTTCCCGGGAACCATGAGGCGCCGGCCTGCGACGGTTGCTGGGCGCCCGGGGTTCGCACCCTGGATTTCGACGGCTTCCGGATCGCCGCGGTGGACAACAGCCGGAAGACCGTCTCCCGGGAGGATTTGGACGCCCTCCATGCTCTCTGCGATGAGGGCACGCCCCTGATCATCCTCTGCCATGTGCCCATTTGTACCCTCTGCTGCAAGGAGGAGCTCCATCGGGTGATGGACTATTTCTACATCGACGAGGAAACGGCGGACGAGAACGGGAAGGAATTCGTGGAACTCTGCGAAAAGAACGACACCGTCAAGGCCGTGCTCTGCGGCCATGTTCACGGGTATCACGCCACGGAGCTGGTCCCCGGCAAACCCCAGATCATCGGGTCACAGGGGATGGCCGGAGCCGTACATCTCTTTACGGTGGCCGGAGAATAGGCCCGGAATCGATTTGGGGGGTGGAGCCGTTTGGCTCCACCCCCTGGTTTATCCTTCGCTCATTCCGCCGCAAGTTCTCCGTCCTTCATGCGCAGGACCAGGTCGGCCGCTTCTGCTACCTCCGGGTCGTGGGTCACCACGATAACGCAGCGGCCCTCCTCATGGGCCAGGCGGCGGAGGATCTCCATGACGATCTTCGTATTCTCCCCGTCCAGGTTGCCGGTGGGTTCGTCCGCCAGGAGGACAGGGGCC
>JAFWOX010000076.1 GCA_017545325.1 Oscillospiraceae bacterium
CTGGCGGGCGCCGTGCCCGCGCCTCCGGGACGCAACCGCGGCTCCGGCATCCTGAACGCCGTGTTCGCCGCCCTGTGCTGCGCAGAGGAAGTGGGCGCCGCGGACCTGAGCGGCGAGGCCGCGCCTCTCTGCGATAAGCAGGCTCAGGCCACCATCGACCATATCGGCGAGTTCCTGGCCCGGAAGGACGGCATCCGCCCCGAGGACGTCATCGCCGTGGTGCAGGAGGCCATGGTCCCCATGGAGCAGAGCGTCTTCATGAAGGAGGACCGGATGCTGAAGGCCCTGGACCTGGTGGAGAAGGCCAAGGCGATGCTCCCCACCATGAAGGCCGCCGATATGCATGAGGCCATGAAGTGCCTGGAGGCGGAAGCCATGGTGCTCTCCGCCGAGCTGCACTACCGCACCAGCCTGCTGCGGAAGGAATCCCGCGGCTGGTTCCTGCGGGAGGACTACCCCCTGGAGAACGACGCGGAATGGCTGAAATGGATCATCGTGAAGCAGGATAACGGCGAGATGACCTTCCGCACCGAGGATCTGCCCCTGGATAAGTGGACCTTCAAGCCCCATCCCCTGGTGCCCATCACGGAGGAGGAGAAGAACGGCCCCCTCTATAAGTACTATGTCCGGCCTCTGGTCCCCGCCCCCCAGGAGCGGTACAATATGGCCGAGCTGCCCTCCGATCCCTCCATGGGCCTCCTGGCCGAGGACATGAACAAGCTGCTGGATCCCGGCTACCTCCCCATCGAGGTGGGCTTCTGCAACCTGCCCAACGGCTGCGCCATGCTGGCCAACCTGACCCCCATGCCCGGCGTCACTCCGGAGATGTTCGATTTCTGGTTCGCCTGGCACGGCGTCGAGGCCATGCGCTACAAGATCTGGAACCATGACGACCACTATTTCGTCCAGACCCAGAACATGGAAAAGGCCCTGGATAAATCCCTGAGCCTGAAGGAGCGGTACTGGGATACGGTCCACCATGTGGAAGAGGACTGCAACATGGGCAAGCAGACCATCTTCATCAACTTCCGGAATCCCGCGGATATCGGCTTCGATCCCGAGAAGCTGAAGAACTTCGACGGCACCGTGGTCTGCGCCGGCAACGAGCAGTCCCCCACCATCATGGTCCACTGCATCCGGCGTGTGCCCGGCGGCTGCGAGCTCCGCTCCCGCTTCTTCATGGGCTATAACGTGGTGGACGGCAAGCCCCACAAGATGCTGCCCGAGGGCGTGACCATGCCCCTCGCCCCCGTACAGGCCCTGCTGAAGCACAATATCAAGGAGTTCACCAACCTGGCGGCCATCCTGCCCGAGGTGTACAACGAGTTCATCGACGATTTCACCAAGTAAATCCTTCCCCAGGCATATTGAGGCCCCCGGCGCGTCCGCGCCGGGGGCTGTTTGCATTAACCGGAAGCCTTGTTAACCAGGCAGTACCTGGGGCAAATACCTGCAAACGGAGGTATGAAGCGGAAGCTTTAATCATTCTGATCGGCGTTATGTCCAACCAGACCTGCAATAGTAGAAATAAAGAGGGAACTCTAATCCTGCCAAGGTACGCGGAGACGCGGACCACATCTACAATAGTAGAAATTAAGAGGGAACTCTAATCCGCATCTATGACATGAATCCGGCAATCATCTACAATAGTAGAAATTAAGAGGGAACTCTAATCCCGCGGCCGATCAAGCAGGGACTCTTCATCTACAATAGTAGAAATTAAGAGGGAACTCTAATCATGGAGACTGATCCTGCCGTGCTGTGGAATCTACAATAGTAGAAATTAAGAGGGAACTCTAATCCGCGGGAAGGGAGGAGCACAGATGGCGATCTACAATAGTAGAAATTAAGAGGGAACTCTAATCCCTTGTCTTGTTATTCTTCACAAATTTGGTCTGCATCAATGTGCAGGATGAACAAATCTCAATGAAAAAAGCACTCATAAGTCCCCTCCTTACGGACAGGATACCACATACAGACCCGGGTTTGCAATCAGGAGATGATTAGCAAATCCTCGTCCTCGTTTTTGGCATAACCGTATTTCTCCACCCGACAAGAGGAGCTCAAATGAAATACATATACGCTGTCCTGCTGTCCGAACTGCGGCATCCAGGTGTTCCGGATATCCGTTTCGATGTTATTCAGCAGCCTTTCGCTGTTGTCGATTTCATAGACAGAGTACTGTAATCTATGACCGAACTTGCGGATATACTTGTTGAATTTAGTCCGTTTCTTATCATTCTCGATGTCATAACTGAAACGGTTTTGATCAATCGCTTGCGTTCCGTCAGTATTCCTGTTCGCAAGTCAAAGGTGTCGATTTTTCCGGTCACATCATACTCTTCAGAACAGACGCCGATCCCCTGCAGTACCGCAGCCCTGGTGGAGTAGTTCCCGCCGTCCACGCTGCGATGGGCTGCCGTCCCATTCAGTTGGTCATCGCTTTGGTAGGTCAGCTTTTCTGTGTCTGCATCCAATCCGTGAAAATAGATCGAAGCCGGGCAGAAAACGAAATCGTTCAGGTTGGAAATGGGGATGGCATTCTCACTCATGGCTTTGCACGTACCTCATCCAATCCTCCCGTTTTACCCCTTTGAATCTGTGCTTTGGATCTTCCCGCATCTCCCGGAGCATGAGGAGGGCTTTGCGGGCAATATTATATGCTCCGTTCGCGTCGGCGTTTTCCGGTAAACCGCTGTTCTTCGGCAGCGTTCTGGTATCGAAGAATCTGCCGCTTTCATCCCGCACCGGGGAAACCAGGTCGTCTTCCTGCCCGTTGGGGATGCTGTTGCGCATCTGGAGCATGAGCCGGAACAGATGAAGAAATCCCTCCAGAACTTCTTTCTCCGGCCGGTCCAGCAGTTGCTGCCGGATATCCCCCGAAATATCGATTCCATAGTGATCAAAGAAGCGCCGGAATTCTCCGGTCAGGTCTATCTCCTCCCAGCTCCATTGGCCGGATTTTTGGTCCCGATAGCTGTGGACCCGCTTCCCATAGCTCCATAAAGTCCATTTTTTTCTGGGAGAGCTTGCCGTACCGTCAAACTTCCCGTAGTCTACCTCGATTGCAAACAGATCCTCCTCCGGTACGTAGCGAATCCCCTCCAATTTTCCGATCAGTTCCAGAGCCGCAGCCACAGAGGTGTATCGGGGATACAGCAGGTCCACAAAGCCGGTAACCGGGTCGATCTTGCTGGTAAAACCGGGATCCACATAGAGAACGAAGCCGTTCTGCAGTCTTCGCTCTCCCACATGCTGCGGCTTCGCCGCCAGTTGGTACGCATGCAGCAGACCGCCGGGTGCATCAGGTTCTTCACCCTTGTCCGTCAGAAAAGAGAGCTTGTCGATGAGGGCGTTTTCAAATTTCTGATAGACTTGCCGTTCCACCTTCTTCCGGCTGTTTTTGAAGCCGGGATTCAGATCCTCCAGGGCAATCACCGCGTCGTACTTTTCTATCAGCAGGCAGAGCTCATGGATCACCTGGCTGAGATAGCCCTCTTTCAATTCCTTGATGCCCTGGATTGTGCTCCAGTTTTTCCGGGCCTCCTCGTTTTCCTTTTCCCACCTGACCAGCTTTGCCTGATAATCAACAGGGAACCCGTTCTTCTGCCCCAGCGCATTCAGAGATCGCTGCTCCAGAATGCGTCCCTGTCCGTCGATGACGCAGATATACAGGAGGTTCCGTTCTCCCCGGTCAATGCCGATGATCCGGGTCTCCGGGTCCGCTGCCAGCGCTTCACGGACTTCCTCATCCAACTTGAAGGGCTTCGACGGTGCCTGGGTATTCAATTCGATAGAAATATGGAGAGAATACTGCGGTCTCGTGTAGCGTTTATCCTTGATCAGATCGTATGGGAACACGCTTTCCGGCTTCTGCGCCGCCCGGTATGTATCCTTATTGGGGATAGGCTGCCCCGATGGGTGGGTGATTTTTTCCTTTAAGCTGGCCTTGCGGTAGAACAGCTCCGCTCCGCCGCTGAGCTTGAACACGGTATCTGCCAGATTTCGTTCGTCGAAGAGCATGCGGAAATACAGGGTATGGAGGTTCGGCTTTCCTTTGCTGTATGCGGAGAAATCCTTATTGTAGATCTGGAAAAGATAGAGCTTGCCCTCATTAACAAGCGACTCGATGTATTTTCGGGATATCGGTTCAAAACTAAGCTGATAGGCCTGGCGATCAATATCATCCGTAAAATCCTTGAAACTCGCATAATCCCTGCTTTCCCGAAAAACAAAAGTCGTGCCCTGCAAATACTCGCAGACTCTTTCCTTATAATAATCGATGAACTCCGCCAAGTCAGAAGGATTGAACTTCTCGTTGCTGACAGAATAACTCTTGCTTTTTCTTATCCGATTAATATTATCCGGGAGGTACTTGTTCTTATATTCTTCCAATTGCAGGTTTTCCCCTTGGTGCTCACCGGTTTTTTCCTTCCGACCCTTCCGACAAACGGTTTTACCGGTTTCATCGACCATCAGGTTCTGTACGTCTTTTGAGGGGTCAGCCATTTGCTGGTAATGCATTTTTTCAAAACAATCGCTTTCATCGATCGGCTTCGGATAATCGGCAAACGCGCCCCGTGCCTTCTCATTCATGACTCCAAGATAATACACACCTGCTTCGCGAAGGATGATTGCCATATAGTCCTTTTCCTTGTTTTCAGGCCAACTTTTCAGGAACTGCGGATTGCGGAAATTCAGTTTGAATTTTTCCTGTGAGTAGGGTTTCTGCGTCACATAATTCCGTACCCGGTCATACAGTCGGTCGAACTCCCACAGGATATCCCACAAGGGCAGCAGTTCCCCATAAAACTCCGCGTCGCCCCGACTCCCCTTCTCCGTCCCGACGAACGGTCGGATCTGCCCTTCCAGCGTCTTTACACCATCCAGCAGCGCCTTGAGAGGACCGATCACTGTTTCGTTTTTAGTCCGCAATCCTTCTGGCGCTGTTTTCAGCAACGGCTCCGCTTCAGCGTAGCGCTCTTGTAAGGCCGCCGCCGCCGAGACCACCTTCTCCTTCCAAAAATCCGCCGGCGAGGAAATCTCTCTTTCCTGCGCACAGGCGACTTCCTCCGCTAATTCCGCCGTTTCCCGTAGGGAAAAGCAGGTCTCTTTGTTCCAGGCTTTCTCCCTCTTATCCTCGTAGTCTTTTGGCCGCTTTTTCCCGGACAGTTTCAAATCATACCGGGCGAACCACGCATCCCGGATATCTGACCATGCGCCGCATGCACCGCTGGAGTATGCGCGTACTCCGGCCTGGTCCAGGTAGATCCCCGCCTGATCATACTGCTCGAGGTCCGCAAACAGCCGGTACAGCTTATCCCGAACCGTCAACAGTCCCAGCCCGTCTCCATCGCCAGCAAAGCACTTCCCAACGGCAGCATAAACCTCTTCGTCAGTTTTGAACTCCTCAGGTATCCAGGAATAGCTCTTTCGCTCGCTGAGAATCATTTTGTACAGGGGCTTGAGTTTTGGCAGCCGGTCCTCCCTGGCACAGCTCTGGTTGTGTTCGTTGATCAGTTCGTTCATACCCCGGATGCTCTTGCGCTCTGCACCAGTATAGCCGCCTAAGGCGGTATTGTACCGATCAATGCCCCTCTGGGTGAGTACGCCGTTAAAGCCCTCCAGACGGAACAGCCCATCCAGATCGATCTCCTTTTCCCGCAGCAGATCACGAAGTTGATCGATTACTTCTCTCCGCAGCCCTGTCTTCACCTTTTCAAAGGCGCTGAGGTTGTCCAAAAAGCGCGGGAGATTTTCCTGGACGCAGCGATTCCCAATGGCCGTTGGGATTGCTTCTTTGGAATAGACGTTTTTTCGGTTGTCGTTGAATCCGTACAGATACGTGTAAAAGCTGCTGAAGCCTGCGACGATCGCCTTATCCTCCTCCCTTTCCAGCTGCGGAGGAAGCAGTTCGGTCAGCATCTCCTTCCCAAACAGCCTGCGATAGTTTTCGTTCGCAGAAAACGCGCCTCCCTTCTCTCCGCTCAGAAGGGTACGATACGTTTGCTCGAGCTCCTGTTTGCTTTTTTCCTCCGTATCGCTTCTTGACGTCTTCTCATATAACGCCCGATACTTCTCCAGTTCGGGAAGCCTTACGACGCTCAGCACCTCATCGATGAGACGGATATGATACTCGTCGATGAGTTCTTTCAACCGGGCATAGTCTTTGGCCCGCTGCTCGTCTTCCTCGATATACTCTCTGACATGGATGTATTCCTCCGTTTTCCCCTGTGGGATCAGAGAAAAACGCAGCGTCTTGGAAACTTTGTATTTTCCGGTGAACTGTTCAATTTTGCGCATATCTGCATCTCCTTATCGGGATGGTTTTTGTTTCCAATATATCAAGCATTCAAACCGGATTCAATATATACTCTTGGGCAACTGGGCAGAGTAAAGCCCCCGGCAGGAAAAAAGCCGGGGGCCAGAGCGTCCCATATACCTACCCTATTCCGTCATCAGCACCGCACGGCAGGGGGCGCCGTCCGCGTCCCCCAGGTTCAGGGGCAGGGCGCTGAGGAAATACCGCCCGTCCGGCACCCGATTCAGGCGCAGCCCCTCCAGCAGGACCTTTTCGGCGCCCAGGAGGATCAGATGCACCTCCATGGGGGCCTCCTCCGGCCCCACGGTCTGGCTCTCCACCCCCAGGAGACGGAGGGGGGAGGCGGCGAAGACCCGAGCGGCCCCGGCGGAGACCACGCAGTCCCCCCGCAGGAGGAGGCGCTCCGCAGCGCCGCATCTGGCCGCCAGGCGCAGGAGGGCTTCCGCCCGCTCCCCGGTCAGCTCCCCGGCGCAGGTATACACCAGGGCGGGCCCCAGGAAGATGGCCGGATCCAGCTCCCCGACGGTCTTCCCCTCCCGGATGAAATGGAAGGGGGCGTCCGCATGGGTGCCGTTATGGGCGCAGAGGCTCAGGGCGGTGAGGTTGTACGCCGCCCCCTCCTCCATGCTGCTGATCCGCTCCCGTTTCGGGGCGGGATCCCCGGGAAAGACCCGGCAGGAAAACAGCTCCTGGGAAATATCCAGTATCATGGTCTCCCTACTTCTTCCCGGAGAGCAGATCCGCCGCGCCGCCCAGAATGGAGCCCAGGATCCCGTCTACCCCGGTCTTTTCCCCCTTCAGCACCTTCACCGCCGCGTCCCGGGTATTCTTGTCCGCCGCCCGGTACAGCTCCACCAGCTTCTTTTCCGCCGCGGTGAGCTGCACTTCATCCTTCTTCGCCGCCGTCTTCTTGGCGGCGGGCTTCTTGGCGGCAGGCTTGCTTCCCTCCTTCGCCGCGTTCAGCAGGGAGGCCTGGGTCACCCCCGTGGCCTTGGCAATGGCCTTCAGCTGGGCCTGGCTCAGGTCGAGCTCTCCCCGCTCCGCCTTGCTGATATCCGCCGCGGTGAGGCCGGAGATCTTCTTCGCCAGCTGTTCCTGGGTGAGCTTCGCCCCGGTGCGGGCTTCCTTGATGAGCGCGCCTACCTTATTCGCCATGGTGATAACCTCCCGTATTGATGAAATTCAATCGCCGTATCCGTTTGGGTTATTTCGCTGCCAGTTCCAGCTGTCCCGGCACATGTCCCCCAGGTCCCGCTCCGCCCGCCAGCCCAGGACCCGCTCCGCCTTTTTCGGGTCGGCATAGCAGACGGCGATATCCCCGGGGCGGCGGGGATCGATCACATAGGGGATCTTCACGCCGCTGGCGGCTTCAAAGGCGGCCACCAGCTCCAGCACGCTGTATCCCCGGCCGGTGCCCAGGTTGAAGACCTCCACGCCCCCCGCCCGGATGGCCTGCAGGGCCGCGGCGTGACCCCGGGCCAGGTCCATGACATGGATATAGTCCCGCACTCCGGTGCCGTCCGGGGTTTCATAGTCCTTGCCAAAAACATGGAGCTTCTCCAGCTTGCCCACCGCCACTTGGGTGATATAGGGCATGAGGTTATTGGGCACTCCGCTGGGATCCTCCCCCAGCAGGCCGGAGGGATGGGCGCCGATGGGGTTGAAGTACCGGAGGATCACCACCCGCCAGGGATCCTTGTCTCCGTTCTTCAGGTCGGCGGTGTACAGGTCCCGAAGGATCTCCTCCTGCATCCACTTGGTCCAGCCGTAGGGGTTGGTGCACCGGCCCTTGGGGCAGTTCTCCGTGATGGGGATCTCCGCCGGGTCCCCGTATACCGTGGCAGAGGAGGAGAAGATGATGCTCTTGCAGCCGCTGCGGCGCATGACGTCCGTGAGGGTCAGGGTGCCGCCCACATTGTTCTCATAGTACTCCCAGGGCTTCCCCACGGATTCCCCCACGGCCTTCAGCCCCGCAAAATGGATGACGCAGTCGAAGCGGTGCTCCGAAAACACCTGCTCCAGGGCGGCCCGGTCCCGCACGTCCGCCCGGTAAAAGGGGACACTCCCCCCGGTCAGCTCCTCCACCCGCTCCTGCACCCTGGGGCTGGAGTTGGAGAGATTATCCAGGCAGACCACCTCGTGTCCCGCCTGCAGCAGCTCCACCTGGGTATGGGAGCCGATATATCCGGCGCCGCCGGTGACCAGGATCTTCATCGCCGGCCTCCCTTCATTCCACAGTGACGCTCTTGGCCAGGTTCCTGGGCTTATCCACATCCAGGCCCCGGGCCACGCTGATATAATATCCCAGGAGCTGCAGGGGCACCACCACCAGGCTGCCCACAAAATGCTCGTCCGCCCTGGGCACATAGATCGTGAAGTTCACCTCGTCCTCCACGCCGTAATTCCCGTAGCTGGTGAGGCCCATGAGGTAGGCCCCCCGGGCCTTGCATTCCGCCATGTTGCTGACGGTCTTCTCCAGCAGGGCGCTCTGGGTGAGGACGCCGATCACCAGGGTGCCGTTTTCCAACAGGCTGATGGTGCCGTGCTTCAGCTCCCCGGCGGCATAGGCCTCCGAGTGGACATAGCTGATCTCCTTCATCTTCAGGCTGCCCTCCAGGCTCACCGCGTAATCCAGCCCCCGGCCGATGAAGAACACATCGTGGGCATGGGAATACTTGGAGGCAAACCACTGGATCCGCTCCTTATCCTCCAGCACCCGCTCGATCTTCCCGGGCAGCGCCTCCAGCTCCTGCAGATAGCGGGCATATTTCCCGTCGTCCATCCTGCCCCGGACCTTCGCCAGCTGCACCGCAAAGCAGTACATGGCGGCCAGCTGGGCGCTGTACGCCTTGGTGGTCGCCACGGCGATCTCCGGCCCCGCCAGGGTATAGAGCACATGCTCCGCCTCCCGGGCGATGGTGGAGCCCACCACATTCACCACGGCCAGGGTATGGAGGGAGGCCTCCTTCGCCTTCCTCAAGGCGGCCAGGGTATCCGCCGTCTCCCCGGACTGGGAGATGACGATCACCAGGGTGCGGGGATCCAGGGGCAGGTTCCGGTACCGGAATTCCGAGGCCAGCTCCACCCGCACGGGCAGGCCGGCCATATCCTCCAGCACATACTGGGAGACCATGCCCACATGCCAGGCGGACCCGCAGGCCGCAATGCATACGGAGGAGATATCCCCCAGCAGCTCATCCGTGATCCCCGCGCCGGAGAGGTCGATGCGTCCCTCCCTCACCAGGCTGTTCAGGGTATCCCGCACCGCCTTGGGCTGCTCATGGATCTCCTTGAGCATGAAGTGCTCATAGCCCTCCTTCTCCGCCGCCTCCGCATCCCAGGTGACGGTGGTGAGCTCCAGCTTGATCTCGTCCCCGTTCAGGTCGAAGAACTGTACCTGGCCCGGCAGGATCCGGGCGCACTGGAGGTCGCCGATATAGTACACCTGCCGGGTATACTTCAGGATGGCGGGGATATCAGAGGCCAGGAAGGACTCCCCCTCCCCCATGCCGATGATCATGGGGGAATCCCGCCGGGCGGCGTAGATCTCCCCGGGATAATCCTTGAACATCAGGGCCAGGGCATAGGAGCCCCGGGTCC
The DNA here is from genome assembly GCA_017545325.1 of Oscillospiraceae bacterium. The sequence continues at coordinate 9,923 of JAFWOX010000076.1, forward strand.
GGACCATCATGCGGTTGATGGCGTCCATGGGACCCAGCTTGTATTTCTTGTAATAGTAATCCACCAGCTTGATGAGCACCTCGGTATCCGTGCCGCTGTAAAACTGGTAGCCGTGGCTCAGAAGCTTTTCCTTCGGCTCCTCATAGTTTTCGATGATGCCGTTATGGACGCCCACCACGTCCGATTCCACCGGACCGGAGGCGGAGCCCCGGGCATTCCCGCTCACATGGGGGTGGGCGTTCGTCTGGGTGGGTTCCCCGTGGGTGGCCCAGCGGGTATGGCCGATGCCGCAGGTCCCGGGAAGGGCGCGGCCGTAATCCACCTTCTCCGCCAGGTTCCGCAGCTTGCCCGTGGCCTTCACCACCTCCGCCAGCCGGTCGCCGCAGCGCACCGCCAGCCCGGCAGAGTCATACCCCCGGTATTCCAGCCTGCTCAGCCCCTCCAGCAGCACCGGCGCCGCAGGACGGGAGCCCGTATATCCGACGATTCCGCACATGGTTCCGCACCTCCTTAAAACCGGATCATTGTATCACAGAACGGGCAGGAACTCAATCCGTATTCCCCGGCTGGGCGGGCCTTTCATCCGAAGGAGGAAAACGCCCGATTTCTCCCGGTTACGCTTGTCCCCCGCCCCGGGGCGTGATACAATAATTGAATCAGAAAAACGGGAGGGGTGAGAAGATGCTGACGCTGATCCTGGGCGGCGCGGGAAGCGGCAAGACCCGGCTGGCCTATCGCCAGTTTCGGGACGCCATGGAGGCGGGCAGGACCGGGTTGGTGCTTCTCACCCCGGAGCAGCAGTCCCACCGGGCGGAGCGGGAGCTGGCCGCCTTCTGCGGCCCCGCCCTCAGCCTCCATGGGGAGGTGCTGAGCTTCACCCGGCTGTACAGCCGGGCGGCGGCGGAGCTGGGGGGGCTGGCAGACCCTATCCCGGACCGGGGCGCCCGGCTCCTGCTCCTGGCCGTGGCCCTGGAGGAGATCGCCCCCCTGCTCCGGCAATACGGGGACCGGGGAAGGCGGGGGGACTGGCTCCCCCAGCTTCTGGACGCGGTGGAGGAGCTGGAAAGCTCCCTCACGGAGCCGGAGGCCCTGATGGCCGCGGCGGAGTCTGCGGCGGGCAGCATACGGGATAAGCTCTATGACCTGGCCCTGGTGCAGCAGGCCTACCGGGCGGCCCTGGACCGCCGACTGGGGGACAGCCGGGACCGGATCCGCCGCCTGGCGGACATGGCGGAGGCCTGCTCCGCCGGGGCCGGCGGCCTCTGGGCGGACGGCTTCACGGATTTCACCGCCGCGGAGCTGGAGGTCTTGGACGCCCTCCTCCGCCGGGGTACGGACCTGACCGTTACCCTGCCCCTTCCCGACTGGGCGGAGGAGGACGCGGAGGCCTTCCGCCTGCCGGAAAACACCTTCCGGCGGCTCACCCGCCTGGCCTCCCTTCGGGGGACGGAATGCCGCATCCTCCGCTGCGCCGGGGAGAAGGACCCCGCCCCCGCCCTGCGGCGGCTGGCGGAGGGGCTGTACCGTTACGGGGAAGCCCCCGCTCCCCGGGAGGAGAAGGCCCCCCCGGTGGAGCTGATGCAGACGGCGAATTATTCCGGAGAGTGCCGCTATGCCGCCGCCCGGATCCTGGAGCTGCTGCGGCAGGACCCCTCCCTGCGCTTCGGGGACTTTGCCGTGGCCGCCCCGGACTACGGCGGAAAAGGCCCTCTGCTGGAGGCCGTGTTCCGGGAATACGGGATCCCCTTTTTCGTGGAGGAAACCGCCAGCCTGGGGGACACGGGCCTGGCCGCCTTTGTGCTGGACGCCCTGAATACCGCCGCCGGGGGCTTTGCCTACCGGGATATATTCGCCTGCCTGAAATCCGGTCTGGCGGGGCTCAGCCCCGGGGAGACGGACCGGCTGGAGAATTACTGCCTGCTGTGGAACATCCGGGGAGAGGGGACCTGGGGCCAGGAGGCCCCTTGGGACCGGCACCCCCGAGGCTATGTGCCCCAGCGCACGGAGGCGGACGAGAAGGAGCTGGCGGAGGTGGACGCCCTGCGCCGCCGGGCCGCCGCCCCCCTGCTGAAGCTCAGCGCCGCCCTGAAGAAGGCGGAAACGGGGCGGGAATACCTCGCCGCCCTGACGGACTACCTCCTGGCAGCGGATATCCGGGCCGGGCTCAGCGCCCGGGCCGCGCGGCTGGAGGAGCTGGGAGACCCCCAGGCCGCCCGGGACTGCCTCCGCCAGTGGGACGCCCTCTGCGCCTGCCTGGACCAGTTCTGGGAGGCCCTGGGGGAGGTGCGGCTGGAGGAAAAGGACTTTCTGCGCCTGCTGGAGCTGCTGCTCCGGAACCGGGACATGGGCTCCATCCCCGCCGCCCTGGACTGCGTCTCCCTGGGCTCCCCCGGAAGGCTTCGGGGGCGGAAGCCCCGGGTCCTTCTGCTGCTGGGGGCGGAGGATTCCGCCCTTCCCGGCGCCGAGGACGGGGTCGGCTTCTTCTCCCCGGAGGAGCGGCGCGCCCTCTTCGACCTGGGCCTGCGCCTGGAGCAGGACCGGGAGGAGGGTCTCTCCCGCCGCCTGTACGACCTGTATCAGATCGCCGCCGCCCCCCGGGAGCGGCTGATCGTGAGCTTTTCCGGGCCGGACGCCCGGCCCAGTCTCCTGCAGCGCCGGGCCATGGCCCTGCTGGGGGTGGATATGGGCCGGGAGGAGGACCTGGGGGAAAGGCATCTCTGCGCCGCACCGGAGCCGCTGTTCCGTCTCGCCCTGGCGGGGGGCAGCCGTCTCGCCCTGGCCGCGGCCCGGGTGACGGATCGGGAGCGGCTGGAACGGGTGCGGGCCTCCGCCCTCCGTTCCCGGGGCAGCCTGTCCCCCAAGGCGGCCTCCGCCCTGTACGGCCGGGAGCTGCGCCTCACCGCCTCCCGCACGGAGACCTTCTATACCTGCCGCTACCGGTATTTTCTCCAATACGGCCTGAAGGCCGCCGAGCGGAAGACCGCCGGGTTCCAGGCCCCGGAGCTGGGAACCTTTCTCCATTTCGTGCTGGAGGGGGTTTGCCGGGAGGCCGCCGCCCGGGGCGGCTTCCGGGACCTGGGGGAGGAAACCCTGAAGGCGCTGACGGAGAAATATACCGGGGAGTATGTCCGGCAGTATCTCCGTCCGGCCCAGCTGCGGGATCCCCGCTTCCGCTACCTCTTTACCCGCCTCCGCCGGAGCGTGGACCTGATCCTCCGGGACGTGATCGGGGAGCTGGCGGTGAGCCGGTTTACCCCCATGGACTTCGAGCTGCGCTTCGGCCTGGGGCCGGATGAACTCCCCCCTCTTCGGGCGGGAGACGTGAGCCTGGGGGGCGTGGCGGACCGGGTGGACGGCTGGCTGGACGGGGATACCCTGTACCTCTGCATCGCGGATTACAAGACGGGGAAAAGGACCTTCAGCCTCACGGACGTCTGGTATGGGCTGGGGATCCAGATGCTCCTGTACCTCTTCGCCCTGGAGGCGGACGGCCCGGCGCGCTACGGCGTCAGCCGCATCGTCCCTGCCGGGGTCCTGTACGCCCCGGCCCGGGACCTGTTTCTGGACATGTCCCGAAGCAGCAGTCCGGAGGAGATCGCCAAGGCCCGGCAGAAGGCCCTGCGGCGCAGCGGTCTGCTCCTGGCGGACGCGAGGGTGCTTCAGGCCCGGGAGGAGGGGGATCAGCCCCGGTACCTCCCCGTGGCCTACCGGGACGGCGTCCCCACGGGCTCCGTGGCCACCCTGGCCCAGCTGGGCCGGCTGGCGGCCTATGTGAAAAAGCTGCTGGAACGGATGGGCTCCGCCCTCCGCTCCGGCTCCATCCAGGCGGACCCCCTGTGCCGGGCCGGGAGCAGCGTGCCCTGCGACTGGTGCCCCTATACCGCCGCCTGCGCCTTCCAGGAGGGGCAGGGGGAGGACCGGTACCGGCAGATGGAGCGCCACGGGGGGGACGAATTCTGGCAGGAGCTGGGAAAGGAGGCGGCGCAGAATGGCTGATTTTCCCCTCACCCCCGCCCAGCGGGCGGCGGTGGAGCACCGGAACGGTCCTCTGCTCATCGCGGCGGGCGCCGGCTCCGGCAAGACCCGGGTGCTGGTGGAGCGGCTGCTGGACCGCATCCTCCGGGATGATCTGGACCTGGACCGCTTCCTGCTCATCACCTATACCCGGGCGGCGGCGGCGGAGCTCCGCAGCCGCATCCAGGACGCCCTTTCCCAGGCTCTGGATCGGGACCCGGGAAGCCTCCGGCTCCGGCGGCAGCTCACCCTGGTGAACCGGGCCTCCATCGGCACCATCCACAGCTTCTGCGCCTCCGTCCTGCGGAAGCACGCCGTCCTCTGCGCCCTGCGGCCGGATTTCCGGCAGCTGGAGCCCGATGAGGAGGCGGTGATCCGGGGGGAGGTGCTGGAGGCGCTGCTGGAAACGCGGTACGGGGAGATGGAGCCGGGCTTCAGCCTGCTGGCGGACAACCTAGGAAGCGGGATGGACGATTCCGCCCTGAAGCAGTCGGTGCTCCGGACCTTTGAGCAGGTCCAGTCCCACCCGGATCCCGAGGCCTGGCTCCGGGAGCAGTGGGAGGCCCCCGTCCCCGCCGGGGACGCGGCGGAGACCCCCTGGGGCGCCCTGCTCCTGTCCTCCGCGGGAAGGCGGGCGGAGTTCTGGCTCCGTCAGCTCCTTTCCGCCCGGGAAAAGCTGGCCGGGGAGCCCAGGCTGGAGGCGGGCTACGGCCCCGCCCTGGAGGGGGCGGCCCAGTCCATCCGGGCCTTCCGCGCCGCCCTGGAGGAGGGCTGGGACGCCGCGCGGGCGGCGGGCCCCATCGCGTACCCCGCTCTGCGGGGACCCAGGGGCATGGGGGATCATCCCCTGGCCCTGGAGATCAAGGCCCTTTGGGACCGGTGCAAAAAGCGCATGAAGCAGGTCACGGACCTGTTCACGGATTCCAGCGGCGACCACAACGCGGATTTTCAGGCGGTGCGCCCGGTGACGGACGCCCTCTTCCGCCTGACGGCGGACTTCTCCCGGGCCTACGGGGAGGAGAAGCGCCGCCGCAATGTATTGGATTTCTCCGATCTGGAGCACCTCTCCCTCCGCCTGCTCACGGAGGAGGACGGCGCCCCCTCTCCCCTGGCGGGGGAGCTCTCCGCCCAGTTCGAGGAGATCCTGGTGGACGAGTACCAGGACTGCAACCGGGTGCAGGAGCGGATCTTCCGGGCCATCTCCCGGGAGGGGAAGAACATCACCATGGTGGGGGACGTGAAGCAGAGCATCTACCGCTTCCGCCTGGCGGACCCCAGCCTTTTCCTGGAAAAATACGCCGCCTACCGGGATGAGCCGGAGGCGGGAGAGGGACGGCGGGTGCTGCTCCGGGAGAATTTCCGCTCCGACGCGGGGATCCTCCGGGGGGTGAACGACCTGTTCTCCCGCATCCTCACCCGGGAGCTGGGGGAGCTGGACTATGGGGAGGCGGAGGCGCTGATCCCCGGCGCCGGGGCTTCGGATACCCCCGGCAGCTTCGAGCTGCGCCTGGCGGAGACCGGCGGCCCCGGCCTGGAGGCGGAGGCGGAGGCGGTGAGCCTTCGGGTCTCCCGGCTTCTGGAGGAGGGCATCCGGGTGAAGGACAAGGCCGGGGACCGGCCCCTGGCCGCCGGGGATATCGCCATCCTCCTGCGGGGGGCGAAGGACCGGGACCGGATCTTTGCCGCCGCCCTGGAGCGCCGGGGCATCCCCAGCGTCTGCCTGAAGGGGGGAGACAGCTTCACCGAGCGCCGGGAGGTGATCTGGGCCCTGAGCCTGCTGCAGATCATCGACAATCCCCGGCAGGATATCCCCCTCGTCGCCGCCCTGCGCAGCCCGGTCTGGAGCTTTTCCGCGGACCAGCTGGCCGCCCTGCGCACCGGGACCCGGGAGGGCTGCCTCTATGACGCCCTGGCCGCCCGGGGGGAGACGGACGCCCTGTGCGCAAAGGTCCTGAAGGACCTGGAGGACTATCGCCTCCTGGCCGCCGATCTCCCCGCGGACCGGCTCCTGACGGAGCTGTATGCCCGCACCGGCCTTCCCGCCGCAGCGGAGGCCCGGGAGAAGGGATCCTCCCTCTGGCTGGAGGAGCTGGTGCGGCGCGCCCGGGACCTGGGCAGGACCGGCTGCAGAGGCCTGTTCCGCTTCGTCCTCCGGCTCCGGGAGGCGGAGGAGCGGCGGGCGGCCTCCGCCTCCCCGGGGATCAGCGGCGGCGGAGTGCGGATCACGACGATGCATGATTCCAAGGGGCTGGAATACCCCGTGGTGATCCTGGCGGACCTGGGCAGGCAGTTCCACCGGGCATCCCAGGACGGCCCCATCCTCATCCATCCCCAGCTGGGGGCGGGCTGCCGGCGCAGGGACCCGGATCGGGGCATCGTATACGATACCCTCCCCCGCCTGGCGGTGCTGGAGCAGCTGAGGCGGGAGAACCTGAGCGAGGAGCTCCGGGTCCTGTATGTGGCCATGACCCGGGCGCGGCAGAAGCTGGTGGTCTTCCTCCGCTGCCGGGACCGGGCAAAGGCCATGAACACCCTGGGCCTCTGGGCCTCGGAGCCCATCGATCCCCAGGCCCTGGCGGACTGCAGCTGCATGGGGGAATGGATCCTCATCGCCGCCCTGGCCCAGGGCCAGGCAGGCCCCTGGAGTCTGCTGCCTGCGGAGCTCTCCCCGGCGGAGGAAACGGCTGCGGTGCCGGAGGTCCTCCCCCCGCCGGAGGAGCCGGGAACGCCGGAGGATGAGCTCCTGGCCGTGCTCCGCTGGCGGTATCCCCGGGCGGCGGATACCCGCCTGCCCTCCAAGCTCACCGCCACGGCCCTGCGGGAAACCGCGCGGCAGGCGGAGGCCGGGGAGGCGGCGGAGGAACTGCGGCAGGAGGGAACCCCTCCTCCCGGAGAAGCGTCCAAGGAACTGAAGCTCCCCGCCTTCCTCAGCGGGGAAAAGGCCCTCTCCCCGGCGGAGCGGGGCACCGCCCTGCACCTGGCCATGCAGTATGCCCGACCCGAAGCCTGCCGGGATCCGGAGAGCGCGGCGGCGGAGGTGGCGCGGCTTCGGGAAAAGCGCTTCCTGCGTCCGGAGCAGGCCGCGGCGGTGGATCCCCGGAGGCTGAGCGACTGGTATGCCTCTCCCCTGGGCCGCCGGGTGCTGGCGGCGGAGGGGGTACACCGGGAATTCAAGTTCTCCCTGCTGGCCCCCGCCTCCCTGCTGGATCCGGCGGGACAGGGGGAAATGCTCCTCCAGGGCGTGGTGGACTGCTGGCTGGAGGAGCCGGAGGGGATCATCGTTATCGATTATAAGACAGACCGGGTGAGCCGGTCCGGGCAGGCTGCCCGGGCGGCGGAATACGCCCCCCAGCTCCGGGCTTACGCCTGGGCGCTGGAGCGGATCACCGGAAAGCGGGTCAACGCCGCTTATCTCTATTTCTTCTCCACGGGAGAAGCGATCCGACTGGATTTGGGAAAGGAGTAAGATCATGGAAATGCGGATCCTGGACGGCGCGATGGGCACAGAGCTCATGAAGCGGGGTTACGGCTCCAGCCCCTTCCCGGAGGAGGTGAACCTCACCGCCCCGGAGGTGGTGCGGGAGATCCAGCGGGCCTATGTGGAGGCGGGAAGCCAGGTGCTCTATACCTGCACCTTTGGCGTCAACCGCCGCCGGGTGCGGGGCTGCACCGTGGAGGAGGTCACCGCCGCCGCCATTGCCAACGCCCGGGCCGCCGCGGAGGGCCGGGCGGAGGTCTGGCTGGACGCGGGGATGCTGGGGGCCTTTCTGGAGCCCCTGGGGGACCTGCCGGAAAGCGAGGCGGAGGATATGTACGCCCAGTTCTTCCGGGCCGGCCGCGAGGCGGATGGGATCATCCTGGAGACCTTCTTCGACCTCCATGAGCTGCTGCTGGCGGTGGAGACCGCCCGGCGGGTCTGCCCGGAGCTGCCCGTGCGGGCCACCATGACCTTCCAGCCCACGGGGCGCACCTTCACCGGAACGGATATCCCGGAGGTCGCCCGGGAGCTGGAGGCGGCGGGCGCCGCCGCCATCGGCATGAACTGTTCCTTCGGTCCGGAGGAGGCCCTGCCGCTGGTGAGGCAGTTCAAGGAATGCAGTCCGCTGCCCCTGATCGTCAAGCTGAATGCCGGCACTCCGGATCTGAATACCGGCATCTATCCCCTGGACCCTGCGGCCTACGCCGCGGCCATGGTCCCGATCCTGGACCTGGGCATCTCCTATGTGGGCGGCTGCTGCGGCACCACGCCGGAGTATATCCGCGCCCTTCGGGCGGTGTGCAGATGAGTCCCGCGGCCATCATCTTTACCCTCCTTACCGCCGCGGCGGCCATTCTCCTCCTGTGGCGGGGGTGGAACGGCCGTCCCGCCCGGCTGGAGCCCGGCTGGGACCGGGACGGCCTGGAGGCGGAGCTGACCCGCTTCCATACCCCCGCGCCCCTCACCCGGCGGGATCTGCTGCCCATGCTGGTGATCACCGCCGCCTATGCCGCCGTAGCCTTCTGGGGCCTGGGGGACCGGCAGGGCCCCGTGGAATGGCAGCGCTTCGACCGGTCCGGATCCCAGGCCGTCGTCGCCCTGGCGGAGGAGGCGGAGCCCGGACGCATCGCCTATTTCACCGGCCCGGAGGCGGGCACCTACCGGCTGGAGGGCAGCCCGGACGGGAAGGAATGGACCCGGCTGGGGGAGCTGGACCAGACCTATGCCCAGGTGCTCCGGTGGAAGGACCTGGAGCCTGAGGAGAGCATATCGGTGAAATATCTCCGGATCCGGGCCAACTCCGGTCCCCTTCATCTGGGAGAGCTGGCGGTGTGGGACCGGGAGGGGGACCGGGTCCCCTTCGGGGATACCACGCCCCTGACGGACGAGCAGGACCTGGTGCCGGAGCGCTTCAGCTATCTCAACGGCACCTATTTTGACGAGATCTACCATGCCCGCACCGCATGGGAGCACATCGAGGGGGTATGGCCCTATGAGATCACCCATCCCCCCCTGGGGAAGATCCTCATCGGGGCGGGGATCCGCCTCTTCGGCATGACGCCCTTCGGCTGGCGCTTCATCGGCGTCCTTTTCGGCATCCTCATGCTCCCCATCCTCTTCCTCTTCCTGAAAAACATGACCGGCAGCACCCGGGTCTCCTCCTGCATGACGGCGGTATTCGCCTTCGACTTCATGCACTATACCCAGACCCGCATCGCCACCATCGACACCTACAGCGTGTTTTTCATCCTGCTCATGTACTATTTCTTCTACCGGTATTTCACCCTGCCCTGGAATGCGCCGGTGAAGAAGGGACTGCGCTGGCTCTTCCTCAGCGGCCTGTTCTTCGGCCTGGGGGCAGCCTCCAAGTGGACCGTGGTCTTCGGCGGCATCGGCCTTGCCCTGCTGTGGTGCGTGCGCCTGGGCATGTGCCTGCGCTGGCGGCGGGTGAACGGGGTCCGGGACAGCCTGAATGACTACGTTGTCCCCACGGTGCTGTGGAGCATCCTGTTTTTCATCCTCATTCCCGTGACCGTCTATATCCTGGCCTATATCCCCTATGCCGGGCCCAAGGGCGTAAACAGCATTTTCAGTCTGGACTATTTGCGGATCGTGTGGGATAATGCAAAATATATGCTGAACTACCACGGAAAGCTGGACGCCACCCACCCCTACCAGTCCGCCTGGTATATGTGGATCCTGGACCTGCGGCCCATCCTCTATTACCTGGAGTATATGGACGGGGATCTCCGCTCCGCCTTCGCCGCCTTCGGCAATCCCCTTTTCTGGTGGACGGGGCTGGGCGCCGTGATCTGCCTGGCCGTGAAGGCGGTGCGGGGAGACCGGCTGGCCCTGGTGCCCCTGCTGGGCTGGTTCGCCTGTCTGGCCCCCTGGATCGGGGTCACCCGCTGCGCCTTTATCTACCATTATTTCCCCTGCACCCCCTTCCTGGCCCTGGCTCTGGGCCGGCTGGGGGCGGACCTGGAAAAACGGCGGCCGGACAGCCGCTGGTCCCTGGCCCTGGCCGGGGGATGCCTGCTCCTCTTCGCCCTGTTCTATCCGGTGCTCAGCGGGATGATCGCCCCCGCCTGGTATGAGCATGGTCTGCTCCGCTGGTTCGGGGGCCTGTGGCCCTTCTGACCGGACCCGCGCCCACCCTTTGTTTTGTGAGTGTGAAGGTATGAAAAAAACATGCAAGCGGCTGCTCTCCCTGCTGCTGCTCCCGGTCCTGCTCTCCTCCCTGTTCGCCGCAGGGGCGGCGGGGACCAGCTACACCGTATCCGGCCCCTATGGGGAAAGCGTGTTCTATGAGAACCTGAAGGCCCTTGTCCTGACGGGGGATTATCGGACGGATCTGGTGAACGTCGCCCTCACCCAGGTGGGTTACCATGAGGGGGCCGGCAGCCGGGACCGGCACGGGAACAACCTGTATTCCGACGGGAACTGGACGGAATACGGCTATTTCGCCCAGCTGGACGGCTACGCCTGGTGCGCCATGTTCATCTCCTGGTGCGCCCGGCAGGCCCGGATCCCCGGCAGCCTGATCCAGAATTCCAATGTCGCCCGGGCCTACTCCTTCGGCCTGCCCTTCTACCCCCGGGAGGAATACAGTCCCCGCACAGGCGACATCGTCTTCTTTGCGGAGAAGGGCCATGTCTGGGATCATGTGGGCATCGTCCTGGGCATCCGGGAGGGCTGGATGTATACCATCGAGGGCAACGCCCGGAACGCGGTGCGCATCAAGCGGTATGAGCCGGATGACGAGTATATCCGGGGCTACGGGGTCTATGACCAGTCCGACCCGGTGGAGGACCTGGTGCAGCGGAAGAGGCTCTACCTCCTGCACTATGACCTGAACGGCGGCGAGGGCAAGCGGGTGGACCAGGTGGCCCTGGAGGGGAATATCCTCAGCCTTTACCCCAATGAGCCGGATGAGCCCAACCCGGACTCCGACGAGGAGCCGGAAAACCAGCACTGGTGCTGGAAGGAGGGCTGCGATTTCGAGGGCTGGTACCTGCGGCGCAGCGCCGACGGGAAATGGCTCACGGCAAACGAGGGCTGGCAGGACAACCGGAGCATCCGGGAAAACGGCTATGCCCGCAGGGTCTTCGAGGACGGGGAGGGCTTCACCATGGACGAGACTTGGTCCCAGGAGGACTTTGGCCTGTTCACCCTCTACGCCGTCTGGCGCAGCACGGAGACCGGGGAGCGGGAGGAGGAAAGCGCCTACATCGTGCGCTATGACAGCCTGGGCTGGGGCAACCCCTTCCGGGACCTGCCGGAGGAGAGCATCTATTATGCGCCGCTGAAGCACCTGATCCAGCGGGGTCTGGTGAACGGCGTATCGGAAAACCGCTTCGGCTCCGGCTCCACCCTGACTCTGGCCCAGTTCCTGGCCCTGCTCCACCGCTCAGCCGGCTCCCCCGCGGCTCCGGAGATCTCCCTCCCCTATGGGGATGTGCAGCCGGAGGCCTGGTACTATACCCCGGTCTGCTGGGCCTGGCAGCTGGGCTGCCTGCCCGAGGCGGAGTCTCTCCGCCCCAACTCCCCCCTGTCCCGGGGAGAATTCCTCAACCGCCTGTATGCCTGCGCCGTGAGCACGGGGAAATCCGACCGCATCCCGGATTGGGACGAGGACCTTGCCCGGTTCCGGGCGCTGCTGGCCAACCGGGAGGCGAGCTCCGGGGCGGCCTCTCCGGATGCCCTGGCCTGGGCCGAGAGGAACGGCCTGCTGCAGAGCTGGGGCATCCCCCTTTCCGACCTGCTGGTCCGGAACCGCATCACCCGGCTGGAGGCCTTCGGCCTTCTTTCCTTCTACCTTGAGCGCCGGGTATAGCGCCTTCCCGCGCGGCCTCCGCGGGGCTTTTCCCCCGGCCCGATCGTCGTATATCCAAAAATGCAGATAAATCTCAACATCACGAAGAATGGAAAGGAGCTACATCCATGCCGAATCTGGAACTGAAGTTCTACTCCTACCGTTCCCCCAAAAAGGGGTACAGCTGGGAGACGCCCCCCGCGAAGATCCCGGAGAATGAGATCGCCGAGACCGTGAAGACCGAGGTGCTGGTCATCGGCGGCGGCATCAGCGGCCTGGCGGCCGGCGCCCGCTGCGTGGACATGGGGCTGAAGGTCGTCTGCCTGGACAAGAATGAGAAGCTGCGGGCCCTGGCGGGCCAGATCGCCGCGGTGAACAGCCGGGTCATGGCGGAAAAGGGCATCGTCATCGACAAGAAAATGCTGGCGGCGGACTGGCTGAAGATGAGCGGCAGCCGGGTGCAGGAGGACCTGCTGTGGCTCTTCCTGAACCGGAGCGCCGAGGGCTTCCACTGGATGCTGGACCTGGCGGGGGACTGCCTGGAGGTGGGCGTGTACGAGGCCTACAAGGGCCTGATGTTCACCGAGTACCCCGGCACCCACCACATCTTCAAGAAGCGGGACAGCACCAAGTATACCAACTTCGGCGGCGGCATGCTGGCCTGCGAGATCCTGCAGACCGAGCTGCTGGATAAGGGCGGCACCCTGCTCCGCGGCACCGCCGCTCTGTACCTGGAGAAGAACGACGCCGGCCGGGTGACGGGCTGCATCGCCAAGTGCGCGGACGGCAAGTACCGCCGGTATGAAGGCTCCCGGGCCGTGGTGGTCGCCACAGGCGACGCCTCCGAGGATCCGGAGATGATGGAGGCCTTCTGCCCCATCGGCGTCCGCGCCCCTTCCAAGTTCCCCCGTCCCGGCAACACCGGGGACGGCCAGAAGATGCTCTACTGGGCCGGCGCAGCCCTGGATAACCCGGAATGGGCGCCCACCATCCATGCCCTCGGCGGCTGCGGCTTCCAGGGCTTCTTCCTCCATGTGAATCGGCTGGGCAAGCGGTTCATGAACGAGGATACCTGGATGCAGGCGAAATCCGTCCGCGTCCTCATGCAGCCCGGCGGGGACTTTGCCTTCAGCATTCTGGACAGCAAGTATCTGGACGAGATGGCCGACCGCTTCAGCGAGCTGGGCGGCCAGGGAATGATGCCCCTCAGCGTGGTGGGCGACTCCTTCAACCGGGAGCGGATGGAGCAGTCCATGAAGCGCTACATGGAGCAGGGCAACGCCTTCCAGGCGGATACCCTGGAGGAGCTGGCGGCCAAGATCGAGGTCCCGGCGGAGAACCTGCTGGCCACCGTGAAGCGGTATAACGAGATCGTGGCCTCCGGGGACGACGTGGACTTCGGCAAGCGGGCCAGGCTGCTCACCAGCATCGAGAAGGGCCCCTTCTACGCCCTGAAGTGGGGTCCCATGCTGCTGGACGTGTTCGGCGGCGCCCAGGTGACCACCGACCTGCAGGTCCTGGGACCGGACTGCAACATCATCCCCGGCCTCTACGCCACGGGCAACGCCGCCGGCGGCATGTACGCCGTGGACTATCCCCTGCTGCTCAACGGCAACAGCTATGGCCGCGCCCTGGCCTATGCCATGCAGCTGGGCGACGTGCTGGTTAAGCCGGAATAAGCCCCTCAGGTCTCGACCCGGAATACCCCTGAAAAAGCTTCGGAGGCTGTTCACCTGAACAGCCTCCGGTTTTTTACGCCGCCGGGATCAAAAACCCGTCCTTCATGCGCAGGATCCGGTCTGCCGCCTCCGCCACCTCCGGGTCGTGGGTGACCACAATGACGCAGCGGCCCTCCTCGTGGGCCAGGCGGCGCAGGATCTCCATGACGATCTTCGTATTCTCCCCGTCCAGGTTGCCGGTAGGTTCATCTGCCAAAAGGACGGGAGCGCCGGAGCACAGGCTCCGGGCAATGGCAACCCGCTGCTGCTCCCCGCCAGACAGGGCGGAGGGGAAGCGCTTGTGCTTGCTCTCCTCGATCCCCACCTTCACCAGGGCTTCCGCCGCTCTGATTCGGGCCTGGTTCTCCGGGATGCCCTGCATCTCCATGGGGAGGCATACGTTCTCCCGGACAGTCAGCAGGGGCAAAAGGCAGAATGCCTGAAATATGATGCTGACACCTTCTCGGCGGTACTTGTCCAGGTCCAGGGATTTCAGGTTGTCTTCGCCAAGGACCACATCACCCTCTCCGGGGGTGTCCAGACCTGCCAACATACTCAGCAGGGTACTCTTTCCGCTGCCGCTGGGACCGACTACGGCATACAGCTTCCCGGCTTCAAACTCATAGCTCGCGTTTTTCACCACCGGGGAAGTCCCCCCGGGGTAGGTGTAGCTGACGTTTTGTAAAGTGAGTGCATTCATGGCAAATCCTCCCTATTTTTATCCTTACCTTCGGCGGCCGGCGCAGTGTTTCCCGAAGCAGGCAGTTCCATGCTGCGGCAGGGTTTGCCTCCGGCGGCCTCGTCGGAATGGACCTCACAGGCTTCCTCGTCGTCGCAAATCTCACGGGCTGCGCATCCGCGGTTGCTGTAAGAGCCGCGAATGCTTGCTTTCGTTCGATTGCTCCTCCTCTTCAAATCGAAGCATCCGCTTCGATTTGAGGTACGGGGGATACGGTTAGCGCAAGGGCCGCGATCACTCGCGAGTGTTCGGTCATTCCTCCTCTCCAA
>JAFWOX010000077.1 GCA_017545325.1 Oscillospiraceae bacterium
AGATAGATCCAGACCTTGTACACGTGCCCGGCCAGGAATACGCCGCTGTCCGGATCCACATCTTCCGTGCCGTTCGTCACATCTTCCCAGAGAATATCGTTGCGGAAGTCCCTCTCATTGTATGCGTCGGAATAATAATGGGCGCCGCTGGGGAACACCGCCGTATAATCCGGACGCGCGCCCTTGGCGGGCGCGTCCAGCGTGATGGAGACGGCGGTGATCTCAGACGCAGCCAGCACAGGGATGCTGACCGCGGGCAGCAGGGTCAGGACGAAAACCAGCGCCAGGAGAATACTCAGAGCCCGTTTCAATTTCATACAAAAACCTCCTTCGGTATGGTCCCCGAAGGAGGTGCGTCTTTCCGGAAATCCCCTCCGAGGCGCAATGCCGGCCTCTGAGGTGTTGGCCCCAGAGGCATTTCTGTATCTTTATCAATAAGGATATCACAGACCGGGGGAAAAGACAAGGCGCAAAGGGAGCGGAACCGCTCCATCGGATTATTCCCAAGGGAAGCCTATGCTGCGCCGGCAGACGCCTCCCGCCTCGCCCGCACCCGGCCCAGGGCCCGAAGGGCCAGCGCAATGCCCCAGTTCAGGAGCAGGATGACGGCATAAATGACGATCCCCACCGGCACGCCCCAGCGGAAGAAGAGATACCAATCATTGGTATCCGGCCACGCTCCGACGCCGTTGACGGCGATATTCGCCGCATATCCCGTTCCGTACAGGAAGGCGGGGATCAGGCACAGGAGGGTCTCCCGGAGGGAAGGACGCTCCCCCGGCTCCAGGAGGATATGGTCCAGGATGGCCAGAAGGGGGATCAGAAGATGGAACCAGAGGTTCGCCCCCTTCAGCATGGCCGGGTACCCGTACAGGGGCCCCAGGAACAGGAGCACAACCATCAGGGTGACGCCCACGGCGGCGGCGCCCACATAGCTCAGCCGCTGGGCCCACCGGGGAGCATCGCCCCGGACGGCCAGGAAGCAAAAATGGATCAGGGCCGCGACGCCGCAGAGGAGGTTGGATAGCACGGTAAAGTACCGCAGGCTTCGCACCCCCGTATCGCTCAGAGTCCCGGCGGCGGACCGGATCATCAGCAGCCAGGCGAGCAAAACCAGCACCCCCGTCGCCAGCTTGGCCGCCATGGAAAATTTCCTTCTCATTCCGCGCATTCGCTCCTCTCTTTTCCGATTTTCCCATTATACCGTCCCGGACGACGGATGTCGAGACCCGCTTCCCCTTGACAAGGGGAGGAAAAGAGGGGAGAATATTCTTATACAGACTATTTGAGGCGGAGGATACGAGGATGACCGATCGGGTACGGCGAATGAAGGAAAGCCTGCGGGTAAACAAATACCCCCTTTGCGTGGAGCTGTTCCGCCTGGCCAACGAATCCCTGGATGAAACCGGGGGGGAGCCCATGCTTCTGCGGCGCAGCAAGCTCCATGCCCATATCCTGGACAACATCACCATTTTCATCGAGCCGGAGGATCTGCTCTGCGGCTCCGGAGCCAGCAAGCCCTTCGGCCTGGAGATGCAGTACGAATACGGGGTCTGGACGAAGGACGAGGTAGAAGCCCTGAAAAGCGAGCTCTACACCATCAGTCCTGAGGACGAGGAGGAGCTGTACCGGCTGAACGACCGCTTCGCCGGGAACGCCTCCAATCAGAACCTGGTGGAGGCCATGGGGAAGAGCCTGGGGGAAAACGACCGGCTCTGGCCCTTCATGAAATCCGGCGTCATCCTGCCCCCCTGGAAGGATAAGAAGGGCGGCTCCGGCGGCGGCTTCGCCATGAGCGGATACGGCCTGGGTCCCGGCTTCTCCCTGGTCTGCGTGGATTACGCCGCCATTCTGCAGCGGGGAGCCCGGGGGATCATCGACGAGGCGAAGCAGTGCCTCCGGGACCTGCGGTATGACAGCGCCGACGCGGTGGAGAAGCGGAATTTCTGGGAGGGCGTGGTCATCGTCTTCGAGGCCTGGGTGCGCTTCGCCCGCCGGTATGCGGACCTGTGCGACAGGCTGGCCGGGGAGGAAAAGGACGGAGCCCGGGCCGACGAGCTGCGGGAGATGGCCCGGATCTGCCGGAAGGTGCCGGAGTATCCGGCGGAGACCTTCCGGGAGGCGCTCCAGAGCTTCTGGTTCACCTTCCTCATGGTCTGCCCCTCCCCCACCTCCACCGCGGGCCGCTTCGACCAGTACATGTACCCCTATTACCGGAAGGATATGGACGAGGGCCGCATCACGGACGGGGAGGTCCTGGAGCTGCTGGAGATCATGCGCTGCAAGGTGATGAAGCTGAACCGGGTCTCCGGCAAAGCCAACCGGGCGAAGAACGCAGGCATGGCCAAATGGTACAACTGGACCATCGGCGGCCAGAAGGCGGACGGCTCCGACGCCACCAACGAGCTGAGCTATCTCCTGCTGGAGGCGGCCCAGGAGACCCACCTGCCCCACCACACCGTCACCCTCCGGGTCCATAAGGATACCCCCATGGAGCTGATGGTGAAGGCCATGGAATGCGTCCGCTCCGGCCTGGGTATGCCCGCCTTTTTGGGGGACGATTCCTATATCAATTTCTTCTCCGGGCAGAGCGAGCTTAACCGGGTCCCGGTGGAGATCGCCCGGGATTACTGCGCCACGGGCTGCGTGGACGGGAACATCCAGGCGGAGACCCGCACCCAGGTGGCCATCTTCTTCATCATCCCCCATGCCATGGATATCGCCCTGCATAACGGCTACTGCCGGTATACGAAGGAGGATTTCGGCCTGAAGGTGGGAGACGTGCGGGAGATGACCTCCTTTGAGGAATTCAAGGAGGCGGTGTACCGGGAGGTTCGCCACCTCATGGCCATGGCCAACGAGCGCATCAACGTGGAGATGATCGCGGAGAAGGAGCTGTTCCCGGATGTATTCCGCTCCGCCCTCATGCGGGATGGGGTGAAGACCGGGAAGGATATGTTCTCCCGCCGCTTCCCCTTCGAAAACGGCGCCGTGCTGGGGGCCGTGGGGGGTGTGAACGCGGGCAACGGCCTGTACGCCATCAAGAAGCTGATCTTCGACGAGAAGAAATATACCATGGCTCAGCTGCTGGAGGCCCTGGACGCGGACTGGGTCGGCTATGAGGACATGCGGCAGGATTTCCGGGACCAGCCCAAGTACGGCAACGGCATCAAGGAGGTGGACGACATGGTGGCGGAGGTCTATCAGCGCCATGCGGATATCTGCCACAGCCTCCCCTGTGCCTACGGAGACACCCTGAAGCCCAATGCCATCTCCATTTCCGCCCACCAGCCCGGCGGCGCCCTCACCGGAGCCACGCCGGACGGACGGAAGGGCGGGGAGATCCTGGCGGACGCCTCCCTCTCCCCGGACCACGGGCAGGATACCCATGGACCTCTGGCGGTATTCCTCTCCGCCATGGAGGTGAACCAGGATCCCTACCAGGGGACCCTGATGAACATGAAGTTCCACCCCTCCAACATGAAGACCCGCTCGGACCTGGAGAAGCTCAGCAGCATGGTAAAGACCTACCTGACCCACGGGGGCAAACATGTGCAGTTCAACGTGGTGGACCGGGAGGAGATGGAGGACGCCAAGGTCAGGCCGGAGGAGCATCCCGAGCTGGTGGTCCGGGTGGCAGGGTACAGCGCCTACTTCACCCGCCTGCCGGAGTCCATCCAGGACGAGGTGATCCAGCGCACGGCCCAGGAGCTGTGAGGGCGGACGAGCATGGCAGATGGAACAAAAACCTCAATTCGCTTCTTTGACGCGATTCCCGTGCGTTCGGTATGGGATGAAGAAACCGCAAAATGGCGGCTCTGCGCGGCAGATGTGATCGCGGCGGTGGCTGACACCGCCAATCCGAGGGTCTGCTGGGCAACGGTGAAAAGGAGCTGACCGCCGCTGACGGAAAGTGGAAATGAACATTGCTCATCCCATTTGGTAGGGCAGCGGACGGAGTACGAGAATATGGGTCGATCTTATGCTGAAACGGAGTTTGTCCAAATGTGTGGATTGGAGCAGGATCGGCAAAAAAGAGTATCTCTCCGCGATGGAGAGAAGTCCCTTCGATCCTTCCGCGATCCTGCGGCTGATGGAAGGCGCGCTTACGGACAGGATCGGCGACCGGGAGGTTTTCATGAAAGGGATCGATTATTCGTATTATTATGAATCCGATGAAGAGTAAAGACATAACGGCCTTGGACAACGGACAGGCTTTCGATTTCGGCAAAACGGCGGAAGCCTATGCCGCATACCGGGATATCTACCCGGCGGAGCTGTATTCCCGGCTCCGGGCCCTGGGCGCTGCGGCGGACGGGACATCATGGCTGGATCTGGGCACGGGAACCGGCGTCCTGCCGAAAAATCTGTATAACCCGAAGTCCCATATCACGGGTGTGGACATTTCCCCGGAGCAGATCGCTCTTGCCCGGAAGGAGGTGGCGGAAAAGGGGTGGGAGATCCGGTATCTTGTCTCCCCTGCGGAATCCACCGGTTTTCCGGACAGCTGCTTCGATGTGATCACCGCCGCCCAATGCTTCTGGTATTTTGACCGGGAGCGGATGCGCGCGGAGGTCCGGCGCCTGCTGAAGCCCGGCGGGACATTGATTAAAGTCTATATGACCTATACCCTGGATGATCCCATTGCGGCGGAAAGCCACCGGCTGGTCAAAGAGATGAACCGGAACTGGTCCTCCGGCACATCAGGCTTAAAGGATATCCACGACGACCTTTTCCCCGGTCGGCAGACGGAGAGCTTCTATGCCGATCTGCCCTTCACCCGGGAGAGCTGGCATGGTCGGATGTGCGCCTGCCGGGGAACGCTGGCTTCAATGGATACGGATACTTTGGAGAAATGGGATGCGGCGCACAGGCGCTTCATGGAAAACTGCCCGGAGCGTTTTACCATCCGACACAAGGTGTTCTGTTCCTGGTTCACCCTGGAGCAAGGAGTAAGAGATCATGGCTAAGGTCATCCTCACCTGCGGGAAGCTGGGCTGCGGGAAAACCACCTACGCAAAACGGCTCTGCGCGGAGCGCGGCGCGATGCTTCTCAGCGCCGATGAGCTGATGCTCTCCCTCTTCGGCCAGGACGCGGGGGAGAAGCACGATGAATACCTGGAAAAGGTCAAGGCCTGGCTGCTGAACCGATCCCTGGAGTTGGTCTCCCTGGGCGTTGACGCGGTGCTGGACTGGGGTCTGTGGACCAAGGCGGAACGGGCGGAATTGCGTGCGTTTTACGCCGCCCGCGCCGTCCCCTGCGAGATCCACTATCTGGAGCTCGACGAAGAGGTCCGGCGGCAGCGGATCGACGAGCGCAATCGGGCGGTACTATCGGCCAGCGCAAGGGACTACTATGTGGACGAGGGACTCGCGTCCAAGCTGGACCGGCTCTTTGAGCCGCCGGAACCGGCAGAGGTGGATGTATGGGTGACACAAGCCGAATAAAGAATCCGGGGCCGGTCCAATGGACCGGCCCCGGTGAGCTTGATTTATCCAGGATTGTTCTTTTCCAGTTGTTCTTCACAAAACCGTTTCACATCACATATACTGTTTGTCGCCACAAATCAGACCACGTCCAAGTCGATGCTGCCATATTCATGGGCGACATAGTTTCGCATCCCACGGATCTAATGCCAGGGGATCGCCGTATGCTCGGTTTTGAACCGGTCAGACAGATGCCCCACCAGCTCGCCGATCTGCAGGATACACATGCTCACCGCATTCTGATAGGTCGTGCTTTCGTCAAAGCGTTTCCGGGAATGTCCGAAATCACCGTGGGCTGTTTCGACCTGTTCGCAATAACGAAGGATATGGGCCAGAGTATCCCGGTCTCGGGCTTCAACCGGCATAGATCAGCACCTCCTCCCTGGTACGGGCCAGAAAATCCGGGGAGAGCATCTGGGTGGTGAGTACATCCAGCTTCTTTTGGAATCCCGCCTCCAGATCGCTGTACAGGCCACCCAGCTCAAGCAGGTCGGTCATGTTCCCCCGGTCCACCCGGAAATCCAGGTCGCTTTGGGGCGTTGCCTCCCCACGGGCATAGGATCCGAACAGGTACAGAGCGGCAATCTCATAGCGCCGGGCTATGGGCTCCGCAATGCAGCGGATCTCCTCCAAAGAATAGACCTTATCGTTCATTCTGCCGCACCTCCCTTGTGCTTAGTTTACCATATCGATATCGTTTCATCAAGATGAACCCGGGGCCGGTCCAATGGACCGGCCCCGGTGGTGTAATTGCCCGAACAGCCCTCGGCAGAGTTCGCGCCCGCAGGCGCGAATAGAATCAAGAGCTCATTTTTGCCGGAATTCATTTCTGGCAAAAATACTTTTCGCGGAGCGACTGTGCGAGCGAAGCGAGTGCGGATAGCGGAGCGCAAGCCAAAATCGACCGGGACCCGGCGAAGCGGATCCCGGTCGAAACGCGAAGCGTTTATTCTCCCGGCATCTTCCAGCCGTGGTGGTTGGTATGCAGGAGATGGTGGCTCTTCTCGGAGAGGGGCGCCCCCAGATAATCCCGGTAGATGGCGGTGATGGAGGGGTTTTCATGGCTGAACCGGAGATTCATGTTCCGGTCCTGCTCATAGAGCCAGTCCGCCCGGACGGGAGCGCAGAACTGCTTCTCATGGATGGGCTGGCCGCCGCCGCCCACGCAGCCGCCGGGGCAGGCCATGACCTCCACGAAGTCATATTCCACGTCGCCCCGCTTCATGGCCTGAATGAGCTTGTCCGCATTGCCCAGGCCGTTCACCACGGCCACCCGCAGGGGCGTGCCCGCCAGGTCATAGGTGGCTTCCTTCCAGCCGTCCATGCCCCGGACATCCTTGAAGAGGTCGGGCTCGGGGTTCCTGCCCACCACGATGGCATAGGCGGTGCGCAGGGCCGCTTCCATAACGCCGCCGGTGGCGCCGAAGATATTTCCCGCGCCGGAGCCGATGCCCAGAGGCATATCCAGCTGCCGATCGGGGATCTCCCCGGGGAGGATATGATGGGCGGCGATGAGCCGGTCCACCTCCCGGGTGGTGAGGACCACGTCCACATCCGGGTCGCCGCAGGCGTCGTTCATCACGGGGATGGCGCACTCATGCTTCTTGGCCAGGCAGGGCATGATGGAAACGCAGAAAATATCCTTGGGATCCTTGCCCAGGATCTCCGCGTAATAGCTCTTCGCCACCGCGCCGAACATCTGCTGGGGGCTCTTGGCGGTGGAGAGGTTATCCTGCAGCTCGGGGTAATGCCCCTTCAGGAAACGGACCCAGCCGGGGCAGCAGGAGGTGAACAGCGGGAGCTTCGCCGTTCCCTTGTTCTTCAGCCGCTCCAGGAACTCGGTGCCCTCCTCCATGATGGTGAGGTCGGCGGTAAAGTTGGTATCGAATACATAGTCCGCGCCGATCATCTTCAGGGCCTCGCAGAGGCGCTCAACGGTAGCCTGCTCCGGCTTCAGGCCGAAGGGCTCGCCCCAGGCGGCGCGGATGGAGGGGGCGATCTGCACCACGGTGACCTTTCCGGGATCATGGATGGCGTCCATCACCTTCCGGACGTCGTCCCGCTCATGCAGGGCGCCCACGGGGCAATGGGTGATGCACTGGCCGCAGAGGGCGCACTTGGATTCCTCCAGGGTATAGGCTTCGCGCACGTCCACGGTGGTTTTGGCGCCGGTATTCACCACGTCCCAAATGTTGCTGGCCTGGATCTGGTCGCAGACCTGGATGCAGCGCATGCACTTGATGCACTTGGAATAATCCCGCACCAGGGGGAAGCTCCCCTTCTGCTTCTTGGCGGGGATCTTCTTCTCGAAGGGCACCTCAGTGATGCTCATGTCGTTGGCGATGGTCTGGAGCTCGCAGTTGCCGCTGCGGATGCAGGTTGCGCAGTTGGAGTTATGCTCGGAGAGGATCAGCTGCACGTTGGTATACCGGGCCTCCCAGGCTTTTTTTGAATTCGTATGGATGACCATGCCCTCGTCCACGGTGTTGTTGCAGGCGGTGAAGAGCCTGTTGTACCCCTCCACCTCCACCACGCAGACGCGGCAGGCGCCGATCTCGTTCAGCCCTTCCCAATAGCACAGGGTGGGGATATTGACGCCGGCCATGCGGGCGGCGTCCAGGATCCGGGTCCGCTCCGGTACCTGGATGGTTTTGCCGTCGATCGTTACGTTTACCATTTTGCTACCCTGCCTCCCTTGAAGATTCCGTAGCCGAAGTGGTCGCAATGGAGGCAGCGGGAGGACTCCTGATGCGCCTCTTCCTCGGTCATGCAGTACTCCATGAGCTTGAAATCGCATTTCCGCTCCGCAGCGGGCCGCTCGATCATATTCACCCGGCCCATGGGCTCATGGTCGTCGAAGCGGATGCGGGGGATCTCCACCTTGGAGGTGATTTCATGGCGGAAGCCCAGGAATTCATCGATATTGGCGGCGGCGACCTTGCCTCCCGCAATGGCCCGGATGACCGTGGCGGGACCGGTGACACAGTCGCCCCCGGAGAAGATGCCGTCCATGCTGGCGATCTCGCCGTTCTCCAGCGCGGCGATGGCGCCGCGCTTCACGGGGATGCCGTAATCCCCGAATTTCTGGCTGTCGATCCCCTGGCCGATGGCGATGAGCACCAGATCGCAGGCCAGGCGCACCTCATCCTTGGAGGAATTCACGGGGGCGGGCCGCCCGCCGGAGATGGGCCCGACGATCTGGGGCTTGACCCACAGGGCGGAAACCTTGCCCTCGGCGTCCTTCTCGATGCGCAGGGGGGCGTTGAGCTCCATAATCTCGCATCCGTCCGCGATGGCCCCCTCCACCTCTTCGGGGAGGGCGGTCATATCCGCCTTGCGGCGGCGGTAGGCGATGCGCACGGTCTTCGCGCCGCAGCGCACGGCGCTCCGGGCCACGTCCATGGCCACGTTGCCGCCGCCCACGACCACCACATCCAGGCCGCTGTAATCCGGGTATTCGTCGTCCCCGATGGCCCGGAGCATCTCCACGGCGGAGATGACGCCCTTGGCGTCCTCCCCCTCGATGCCGATCTTCCGGTCCGTGTGGGCGCCGATGGCGATATAGACCGCGTCGTTCTCCTTCCGCAGCTGCTCCATGGGGATATCCGTACCCACGGAGACGTTGCAGATCGCCTTGAAGCCGCTCTTCATCAGGCCCTCGATCTCATGATCCAGAGCCTCCCGGGGAAGGCGATAGCTGGGGATGCCATACCGGAGCATGCCGCCCAGCTTCCTGCGCTGCTCATAGACGGTCACGCTGTGCCCCATAAGGGAGAGGTAATAGGCGGCGCTGAGGCCGGAGGGGCCTCCGCCGATGACCGCAACCTTCTTCCCGGTGGCGGGGGCGCACTCGGGCATGGGGATCTCCCCTTCGTGCTCCACGGCGAAGCGCTTCAGGCCGCGGATGTTGATGGGGTCATCCACCATGGTCCGGCGGCAGCGCACCTCGCAGGGATGCTCGCAGATCAGGCCGCAGGTGGCAGGCAGGGGATTGTCCTTCCGGATGAGCTGCACCGCGTCGCTGTACCTTCCCTCGAAAATGAGGGAGATGTAGCCGGGGATGTCCACGTGGGCGGGGCACAGGGCTACGCAGGGAACGGGCTGGTTCTGGATGCCCAGGCAGCGCCCATGGAGGATATGCTCCTCATAGTCGTCCCGGAAGCCCTTGACGCCCTTGATGACCATCCGGGCGGCCTCCTGGCCGATGGCGCAGTCCGCGGAGGCGAATACGCTCTCCGCGGTCCTCTGGATCAGATCCAGGGTCTCCAGCTCCGCGGTGCCGTCCAGGACCGTTTCCATCAGGTCCTCCAGCTGTCCCAGGCCGATCCGGCAGGGGGTGCATTTCCCGCAGGATTGGGAATGGCAGATATGCAGGAAGCTCCTAGCCAGGTCCACAGGACAGAGGCCCGGCTGGCTCGCCTGGATTCGCCTTTCCGCATCCCGGTACAGCTCCTCCACCGTCTCCTGAGAACGGTTTTTGGTGTCAATACTCAGTCTGCTCATATTTCTCTCCTATACTGCCGTATTCTTTCAGAGGGCTGCCCCCTCTGCATTCCGCTCCATGATTTGACAAATGCAAGATTTGTCACACATTTTTAATTATAAGAGGGGAATGGCTCAGCGTCAATGCTTATTTCCATCCAAAGGCGGAAAAACTGCGGCGTATCCTCCGGGCCGTGCTTCGGCGGCGGGAAAACCTGCCCTTCCGGAGGGCGGGAGGCAGACAAGCAGACGGGACTGGAGTCAGATCTGACAACAGCCCCGCCCAAATTCACTATAGAGTATGCTTTCTTCGTGCATCCCCATACCGAAGGACTTATCTCCGAGGCTCCTCTTCCCCCTCTGCGCCGAGTTCAAGCAGGTTTTCGCACCAGGAGGGGATGTCCTTCCTGTGCACGGCCAGGAGCAGGGGCCGATCCCCCAGCTCCCGAAGGATGAAAGCCGAGGCCTGTGCGGCGGATGCCGCGTCCAGCCCGGTAAAGGGTTCGTCCAGCACCACCGCCTCCCCGGCCGGGCGCAGGGCCCGGACCAGCGCCACCCGCCGCCGCTGCCCTCCGGACAGGGCGGAAACGGGCCGATCCAGAACCTCCTCAGGCAGGAGGGAAAGAAGCGCGGCGCGCAGGGCGGCCCGGTCCTTTTCCCCGGCGGCGAGGCGAAGGTTTTCCACCGCGTTCAGGTGATCGAACAGCCTGTCCTCCTGGAACAGGACCCCGAAACGGGGAAGGGAGCCGGCGGAAAAGCGCACCTCTCCCGAATCCGGCTTTTCCAGACCCAGGACCGTGCGCAGCAGCGTCGTCTTTCCGCAGCCGCTGGGCCCGGTAACGCACAGGGGCTTACCCGGCTCCAGGGTCAGGGAGAGGTTTTCCAGAACGGGAAGGCCGCCGTAGGATTTGCTTACGTTTTTCAGGGTGATCGTCATGGCTTCCGCCTCTCTCCCCTCTTCATCGGGAGCAGGGCGAGCCTGCCCAGGCCCCAGCTGAGGAGCGCTGTGACCACGGATATGGCCAGGACCTTATCCGTTTCCAGATAGATCTTCGCCCGGTACAGGCTGTTGCCCAGGCTGCCTACGGGCTGGCCGATGACCTCGGCGGCCACGCCGGATTTCCAGGCCATGCCCACCGCCAGCTCCAGGGCGCCCAGAAGCTGAGGCCGGAGCTGGGGCAGGTAGATGCCCCGCAGCCGGGCGGGGTATTTCATCCGGTACACCTCCGCCACCTCCAGGAGCTTGGGATCGGTGCCCAGAAGGCCCTCCAGGGTATTGAGGTACAGGATGGGCAGGACCACCGCCGCAGTGACATACAGGCTGAGTCCCCGGCTGCCCGCCCAGATGAGGACCAGCACCACAAAGGACACCACGGGGACCGCCTTCATGACGCCGATCACCGGACTCAGCAGGGTCCGGAGGAAGGGCCTGGCATAGCTGAGCAGGGCCAGGCCGAAGCCCAGGGCCGCCCCCAGGAGAAACCCGCCCAGGATATGGAGCAGAGACCCCCATACCGCCAGGCGGAACTCCGCCGTGGGCAGCATCCTCACCAGGGCCCCCAGGGTCTCCCAGGGCCCCACCAGCAGGATGGGATTATGCACCAGCATAGCCAGCGCCTGCCACGCCGCCAGCCAGAACAGGGCGATGCCCAGGCGCTTCAGCATGGCTCAGCCCTGGGGGGAGGAGAGGTGGTAGAAGCCGCTGTCCGGCACCTCGCCCCCCACGGAGGCGGGATCGGCCCGGAACAGGACCTCCAGATAGCCCTTCAGGGCGCTTTCCATCTCCGCCCCGGTGAGGCAGCTCACCCCGCACTTGGGCAGGGCCTTCAGCGCCACCGGCTCCTTTTCGATGATGCCGTATTCCGCGATGAGCTTCGCCGTGCCCGCCGCATCGGAGGCCGCCTTGGCGGCGCTGTCGGCATGGGCGGCGAGGAAGCGCTCCACCGCCTGGGGATGCTCCTGCAAAAACGCCTTGCGCACTACCGTGACGCCCGTCACCATCCGGGATCCGCCGGAGACGGCGTCCCAGCTCTCGCTGAGGGAGAAGGCCTCCTTCAGATCCCCGTTCTGCACCATGGCCACCGTGGCGAAGGGCTGGGGGAGGACGGCGATGCAGGAGGGATCGGCCGCCAGCAGGGCCGCCACCTCCGTGGCCTCAGACTTGAACTCCAGGGCGCAGTCCGTCACCCCCGCCTGATCCAGCAGGTACCGGAGGCTGTATTCCGGCGTGGTGCCCTGACCGGTGAGGTAAACGGTCTTCCCCGCCAGGTCCTGCACGGAGGAGATCCCCTCCGCCCCGGTGACGCAGTACAGCACCCCCAGGGTGTTGACGTCGATGACCTCGATGCCCTTTTCGGTCTTCTTGTTGTACAGCACGGCAGCCAGGTTGGCCGGGATCAGGGCGATATCCACATCCCCCGCCGCCAGGGAGGCGGCCAGCTCCGAGGCGTCCGTGACCATGGTGAAGGTATAGGTATCCGTCAGTTCCCCGTTTTCCGCGGCCTTCCGCAGGTTCACCAGCCCCATGCTGGTGGGCCCCTTCAGGGCGCCTACCCGAAGGGCGGCGGCAGCCTCCTGGGCCGGTTTTTTGGCGCAGGCCAGGCAGGTAAGGAGCAGGAGCAGAGCGAGCAGGATGACGATGATCCGTTTCATGATGAGTTCTCCTTTCGATTTCCTCAGATTTCTGTTTTTCCGGCATACCTCAATGCCGGGAGCCGATGCTTTGTCCGCTCGCCGGAGGTTTCAGACGAACGTTCCCTCCCCAAAGGAAAAGCCGCCGTCCCATTCGACAAGGGCACAGCGGCATGACGTACATTCGGCTGCAGCTTGTCTTTCGCCTCAAGTTTCGTTTCGGCGTCAGGGAACATAACCAAAATGCAGGGATTCTTGCTGAATTCAGACCTTGGAGTAAGTGGCCTTGGCGGTGATGCCGTCGATACGGCCCAGGGCGCCGGTGAGGGCGTTGATCTCATCATTCGGCGCGTCGATGGCGATGCAGATGATGCTGATGCCCTTCTGCCGATAAGGAATGCCCAGCCGCCCGATGATGGATCGCCTGTAGCGGTGAAGCAGCTCGTTCAATTCATTGACGGCTTCCTCGTTCTCCACAATGATGCTCAGCACGGCTACCCGCGTTTCCATGGACAACACCTCTTTTTCTCCGAATCTCCCCATCGCCGGGGCGTCCTGTCTCTTATTTCTTCTTATAGGTAAAGATCCCGCCCCGGTGCTTCAGTTCCTTATCCCGGTAGCATTTGCCGCAATAGACGCAGATCTTCTCCGTATCGTACACGCATTTCCGCAGACTGGCAGCCTCGAAGAGGTATTCGTCGCTGCCGTCGGCTCTCTTGCGCCGCAGGATCTTGGACCAGTCCCCGTCCGGATACAGGGGGAAGAAGGCGATGGGCTTATCCACCTTCTTGAAGAGGATGGGGCAATGCCACATGCCCGCGGGCACCCGCACCACGCAGGGCTTATCCAGCACCAGCTTCTCCATATGGTCCGGATCCCAGCCCAGCATCAGCTCCACTTCCCCGTCATAGTCGAACACGTCCTCCAGGTTGGAGCCGATGAACCACAGGTACTCGTCGTTGGCATGGTGGATATGGGGCACCTCCATGGGATTGGGCTTCAGGGCCACGGAGAAGCCGCCGAAGAAGCGGGAGCCGGGCATCTGGGTGATGCCCTTGAATTTGCCCCGGGGGTTGGCGTACATATCCCCGAAGGACTGCCACTCCACGGGGTAGATATAGTAATACTGGTCATATTTCCCGGTATAGGGGGCTCCGCCGGTCTCCACCAGCTCCTTTGCCCACTTGAAGGCCTGGGCCAGGGCGGGATCCGGAGCGGCGGCGGGATCCTCCAGGAAGGGCTCCACGCATTTGCCGCAGCCGGTGCACTCCACCGCCGGATTCAGGCGGCATTTGTTCAGCCGGGTGCTGTAGTAGGGGTACTCCACCGTATCGTCGTCCCGGATGACCCGGGTGACCTTGCCCATCTCCCCGTCCAGATAGGCTGCGGAGAAGGCTACGGGCTTTCCCACCCGCTTATAGTGGACGGGCCCATGCCACATGCCCGCCGGGATCCGCACCAGGGTGGGCTTGGTGATGGTATACTTCTCCATCTCGTCCGGATCCTCCCCCATCCACATCTCGATCTCCGCATCGAAATCGAAGAACCGGGTGAGGTCAGAGCCGGAGAACATGTAGTATTCCTCCTTGGAATGATGGAAATGGGGGAAGCCCTCCGTCATTTCCTTCTTCACCACGGCGAAGCCCATCTGCACCGTGCTGCCGGGCAGGCTTTCCGCGCCCTTGTAGAAGGCGACGGGATTGCAGACGGCGTCTCCCCGGGGAAACTCATACCGAGGCAGCTCATACACATAATCTTCGTAAAAACCCATGGAACTTTTCCTCCTCGCAGCGCCCCGAAGGGCGGTATGATCCGGCTTTACCCCTCCGTGAATTCCAGGGTCGCCCATTTTTTGGAGAGGATGGCGATATAGGTTTTCCCGGGGACAAGCACCAGGTCGTCCCCTTCGGCAGTCTGGTAGGTAAAGGGCGCGTACACCCCGGTCTTGGACCAGGTGATGGGGATATACCGCCCGTTCTGGGCATAGTAGCCCTCCCCGGAACCGATCAGATCCACCTTCAGGCGGCCATAGTCGTCGATGACGGTGATGGGCGCATAGAGGATAAGGACGTTTTTGAACTCCAGGACCTCGTCCGTCAGTCCGTCGGCATAGGGCTTATCCATCTGCTCCGCGGTATAGGTTCCGACCTCCGGGTCGTAGGTAAGGCTGGTATGCTTATTGTTGAAATTGATGTAGATGCTCCAGGATTCCTCACCGTCCTCCAGGATGGCTTTGTCGGAGAAACGGAGGCCGGAGTCGTAATCCTCCCCCACCTCCAGGCTGTAGCCCTTTTCCTTCGCGGCGGCCACAATATCCTCCCCCTTGGCAAAAAGGGTATGCTCCATGGCGTAGCCCGCCGCCTTCCGGTCCTGATCCCGGTAGAAAACCGGCACGTTGTACCAGCCCCGGACCCCGTCGATATTCTGGATATGCATAGAGCTGATCCGGCCGTAAGCCTCCTCGCTGCCGCCCGCATGGACCAGCACCGCCCCATAGCCCAGGCAGATATCCTGGTAATAGGGCCTCACACTGCGGATGCTCCCCAGCGTCCCGGCATGCTCCATATCCGAATACACGGCCAGCATGCGGGTAATCTGCCCCTCCGCCAGGCATTCATAGATGATGTCCGCTCCCCCGATGCCGCACTGGGGCTGGGCGCTGGGGTGGTTGTTCACCATCAGGGTAAAGGGCCGGACCCTCCAGGGCTCCTCCAGCGGCGCCCCGTTGAAGGGATTCCGATAGGCGGGCTCCGGTTCGGGCGTGGGCTCCGGCGTGGGTTCCGGGGTCGGCTCCGGAGTCGGCTCCGGAGTTGGTTCAGGCGTGGGCTCCGGGGTCGGCTCCGGCGTGGCGGCGGGAGCCTCGGTGGGCTCCGGCGTGGGTTCCGCCGCATCTCCGCAGGCGGTCAGCAGGCCCGCCATGATCAGCAGGGCCAGGAAAAGGGCTAACTTCTTTTTCATCTCTTCAGCGTTCCTTTTGCCGATACACGGCTTTGATTATTCTTCCGGGAAGATCCGTTCCGCGGCCTCCTGGGCGGCGTCCTTCGTGGCCTCCGCCAGGTCCTCCAGCTTCTCACCGGCCTTCTCCGCGCAGTCCTTGCAGCATTCCGCAGCCTTCTCTGCAGCTGCCTCCGCCTTTTCGGCGGCCTCGGAGGCTCCGCATTCGCAGCAGTCCTTTGCCTCCTCGGCGGTCTCTTCCGCGGCGCGGAAAAAGGATTCTGCCTGCTCCCGGGCAAGCTGGGTCACGGCCTTCAGGCCGTCGCAGTACTCTCCGGCCTTTTCCTTCAGCTGGGCGGCGGCCTCGCTGGCCTTTTCCCGGAGCTGCTCCATCGTCTCCCCGGTTTTCTCCCAGAGCTGACCCATTTTCTCCTCGCTCTTCTCCAGGATCTCTCCAGCTTTATCTCCGTATTTCTCCTTCAGCTGCTCTGCCGCCTGTCCGGCCTTATCCGCGGCGATCTCTGCGGCGGCCTTGGCGTCCGCCCCGGCTTCCCGGGTGAAGGCCTTCACCTTCTCCGGCAGATCCACCACCAGCATGGGGCCAGCGGGCTCCTCCTCCCCGCCCCGGAGGGCTTCGTCCTCAGACGCGTTATAGTGGGTATCCACCACCACACGGCCGTCGTCCGTCTTGCTCAGGTGGACGCCCTTGCCGTTCATCACCACGAACCGCAGATCGCTGGCCTCCGGATCATCTGCCCAGCGCTTCAGCAGCAGGGCGGTCCCGGCGACTGCTCCGGCGGCCAGAATGCCGCCCGCGATCCCCAGGCCCTTCATTACCTTTAAAGATCTGAACATATCCGTTTCCTCCTTTCGGTTTTTCCTATCATAGCATAAATGCTGGGCTTTTGGAATGGAATATGCTACAATAGAAGAAACTTTACAATTACACAGGAGGCGAGCTTATGAGCGAGAACAAAGTACCGGAAAACATGAAGCGGATGATGCTGCCCAGCGTCTTCGACCCCGGCGTCCTGAAACGCACCCGCCTGGATATACAGTACGGCAAACTGCCGGAGCAGCTGCTGGATGTGTATTATCCGGATGAAGGGGAGGGTCCCTGGCCCCTTATCATCTATGTCCACGGAGGCGGCTGGAGCATGGGATCTCGCCGGGAGTGCGCCCTCGACTGCATCCTGGGCGCCCTGAAGCGGGGCTATGCCCTGGTCACCCTGGATTACCGCCTGGCCCCCAAGACCAAGTTCCCGGAATTCCTCTTCGATGTGAAGACCGCCGTGCGCTGGTGCCGGGCAAACGCCGGAGAGTATGGCTTCATCCCGGATAAATTCGGCGTCATGGGGGACTCTGCCGGCGGCCACCTGGCCCTGATGATCGGCTTCACCGCCGGACATCCGGAGTACGAGGGGGAGCAGTACGGCTGGCCCGGAGTCTCCAGCGCGGTGCAGGCTGTCATCGACATGTACGGTCCCGCGGTGCTGGATGCGGACAACTTTGCCTGGACGAAGGAAAACGGCCTCAAATCCATGCGTCCCGAGCCCCCCAAGGACGCGCCGCCCATGATGGCGGGCGCCTTTACGGCGGACCTGAACATGCTGAAACTCATCAGCCCCATCAGCTATGTGCATAAGGATATCCCCCCGGTGCTCATCCAGCAGGGGGAAGCGGACCCGGTGGTGCCCAGGCAGCACAGCATCCTGGTGGCGGAACGCATCCGCGAGGTCTGCGGACCGGACCGGGTGGACCTGCGCCTGTATCCGGGCCGTAGCCACTCCGACCGGGAGTTCATGACGGACGAAAACTGCGCGGAGGCCTGCGCATTCTTCGACAAATACCTGAAGTGATCCGTTCGTATGACGATCAAACAGATACGCTATTTCCTCACGGCCTATGAGCTGCAGAATATCGCCAAGGCGGCGGATCAGCTGTTTGTATCCCGCCCGGTGATCTCCCGCGCTCTCAGCGATCTGGAAAGCGAATTCGGTTTCTCCCTCTTTCTGCGCACGGGCAACGGGATCAGCCCCACGGAGCAGGGGCGGGAGATCTATAAGCTGCTGAAGGCCTGTTCCTCCACGATGGAAGAAACGATCGTCCGCCTCCGGGAGGGATACCGCCATAACGCCGATCATCATGTCAAGCTCGGCGTTCTAAACTCCAGCGGCAGCTGGCACTATGCGCAGATCATCACCCCCTTTACGCAAAAGCACCCGGATATCTCCGTTGCCGTCATGGGCATACAGACGGAGGAAACCATGCAGCTTCTCGAGGACGGGAGCGTGGATATGGCCATCGCTCCCATCCTCATGAATCAGGATCCGAATCCCCGCATCATCCGCAGTCAGCTGCTCTATGACGTGGAATTCGTTCTCTGCGTCCCACCCGGGACGCGCCTGGATCAGCAGCGCATCCCCACAGAGGCGCTGAGGAAGCTGCCCATGGCGGTTTTCAACAATCTTCCCACCCCCCTGATCGCACTGGACAACAAGGTCCTGTCCACCCGCAAGCTGGACATGATCTACCTGGCCGTCTCCCAAGGCTTCGCCTATTCGATCCTCCCCACGGAGCTCACAGTTGAACGGTCGGATCTCCGGACCATCCCCCTGGACCCGCCGGCCAGAGCCCACACCTATCTGCTTTGGAACGAGCTCTTGCCCCACGGAAAAGCCTTTTCCCTCCTTCTTGACTACATCCGCGAAATGGATCTGGGCCCGCTTCGGGATCGCTTTGCCCGGGCTTACCACATGCCCGAACCGGGAAACCATCCCGGTACACAGGACAAGGCCGGGGAATACAGGGCTTAGTCTGTCCTTGGGCGGAGAGGCGCCGCCTATCCGCCGGCTTATTCCCTTCTGCTTATTCGGAAAGGTCTGCTTATCGCTGCATCAGCGTAGCATTAATGCTGCGCTGCGTATAAAATATTACGTTTAATTGACGTTC
This sequence comes from Oscillospiraceae bacterium, assembly GCA_017545325.1. The sequence continues at coordinate 18,487 of JAFWOX010000077.1, forward strand.
CCATCCGGCTGTAGTAATCTTGAATTAATAAAGGTTACCATGCATAAGAATAACCGGAAAGGAGCGTCAATTATGAAAAAGATCGGTATCTTCATACTGGCTGTGCTGTTGTTGCTCAGTCTGTTTTCAGGCTGCGGCAGTAATCCCTCCGAAGACGGCAGCACAACCCCGCCGCCGACAGATGCGCCGGCAGCTTCAACCCCGCAAGCGACCGCTGCGCCGACCGCCAAGCCGACCGATACGCCGACAACTTCGGCCCCGCAGGAAACCGCCGAGCCGACCCCCGTTGAACCGGCATCTCATCTCGCTCCGGGAAAAGTTGCTCTGGATGCGAACGGTATCCCCAACGAGCGATACGACTATGATCTCCCTCTGACAGAGGAGGACGCGGCCTTCTCCTGCTGGACCACCGTCTGGTTCCCCCAATTCCTGGGCGATCCGGATTACAACCGCAATGAATTCGTTATCGAGGAAGCCAACCGCACCGGCGTGCACATCAACTACAGCATCATCTCCAGCGGAGAAATGGCTACCAACTTTGCCGTGCTTCTGGCCTCCGAGAGCCTGCTGGACATTATGGCAAAGCCCGACTCCTATTATCCCGGCTCGGCGCTGAGCGCCATCGAAGATCATTACTTCATCAACATCCTGGATTACAAAGAGTATTGCCCAAACTACATGTATATCGCCAACAAGTACGCGCCCGAGGACGAGGTCCTGCATGATTCCATTTACCTGAACAGGGACAACATCCTTTGCTTCTGGAGCGTGATGGAGGATGCTGTGCCCAGCAACACCTTCCAGGCCCGCACGGATTGGCTTGAAAAAGTAGGCCTCACGGTGGATGACATCCGCACCGTGGAAGACTTCATAAACCTTTGCGAGGTATTCCGCTCCCAGATCGACACCGCTATTTACCCCCTGCACGCCACCGCCTCCGCTCTGGACGTGAACCATTTCTTCGCCTGTTACGACTTCTACACAGGTCCCGGCGCCTTCCCCGGCGCCGCCAACAAGAACGGCAGCGCGGAATTCTATTTCCGGAACGACGACGCCAAAGCCTATGTAGAGATGTTCCGGGAGTTTTTTGCCCGCGGCTTTGTGGATCCCAACTGGAACAACAGCGACTCCTGGGCCTGGAAGGAAAACGTCTATGCGGGCAAGACCGGCATCGTGACCATCGCCGTGGATGAGATCCCCAGCTATACAGCAATGATCGATGACCCGGATGCCGATTTCCATGTTCTGCACAAGGTCGTCCGCTATCCGGGACAGGTGCTGCACCTGGGCAATGACGCCACGCACCGATTCTACGGTACCACCGGGATCAGCACCGGCTGCGAAAACATTCCGCTGGCGGTAAGCTGGTGTGACTGGCGGTATTCTCCCAGCGGCTCTGACTACGCTTCCTGGGGCGTTCAGGGGCTGACCTGGGAATATAACGAGGAAGGGGTGCGGGAGCTTACGGAATTCGTCACCAACAACCCCTATGGCGCGCCTATCTCCTGGTGTATGACCATGTGGGGCATGAACCGCTTCGCTGACCACGGCTTGGCCAGCGTCGAGGTCCAGTATGCCTTCCCTGCCGCCCGGAATTACTACCAGATGGTATCCTGGCAGGTCAATGAGTTCGCCTACGACGGCGCTTACGAATGGCCGAGAGGCGCTACCCTCGACACAGAGGAGAAGAAGGAGTTCGCTTCCCTGTGCACAGACATGAGCACCTACATTCAAGAGCATATCACTATGTTCGTTACCGGGGACGCTCCCCTGAGCGATTGGGACAATTACATCCAGGCGCTGTATGACATGAACCTTGCGGAAGGCGAGGCGATCTACACCCAGGCCCTGCAGAGATACCTGAAGGACAAATAGGAAACACGCTGACGGGCGGAGCTTGCGGGCAAGCCGTGAGCGCCGCCCGTCAGGCAACAGACGCGCACAGGGAGGGAAAAGGTTTGAACCATGTAGAAAAGCTGGCGGCGCGGTATGCGGAGATCCCGCGCATTGAGGACACGGGCCCTAAGGACGGGAAGCTGAACGGCGCAGCCATGGCGCGCCGCGCCCTTCGCAGCAGGCTGATTTACGCCGCAGTCTGCGTTCTGGGACTGATCCCGATCATCCTGCGCCTCTGCGGCGCAAAGGTCAGCCCGCAGCTGGTGGCGATAGGCTTCGGCTGCTTCGTGCCCGGCGGCGGCTTTATCGCCTGCGGCGGAATTTTGACCATTGCCTTCGGTCTCTTTACCACCTGGTATATCTGGAAAAAGAAGGCCATGTTCTGGCTGGATATCTTCGGCTCCGCCTATGGGATTATCGGCGTCTGGATCCTCGGCGCTCTGGGCGGTCTTCTGGCCCATCCCGGACTGGGGTCCTTCCTGGTCTCCCCCAACACCCTCTGGCCCTTCTGGGGCTGGATCCTCGCCATTGCGGACGCCTGTGTCCTCTGGGGACAGTATGAGCTCGGAGTCAGGAAAACGAAAAAGCGCATTTACGCAGCCCGGAAGGAACGGCTGGAGACCTTCGACGAGGCGATCCGGGAGCTGGATGCCGTCGTGGCGAAGGCCGCTGCGGAAAAGCAGGAGGAACGGGAGCTGAACGAAGACCAGCTGAAGCTGGCGCGATGGCTCCTGAACGCCTCCGTGCGGGAGCTGGGCGACTTCACCGGCTTTGACAACTTCAAACGCCCCGTCCTCACGGACAACCGGTATCAGTTCCCCACCGTCGGCTATGCCCTGCTCATGATGCAATGCAAATATGTGCCGAATTTCCGGGGTTATCTCGCTCAGGCCCAGCGATTCATCGTAGACGCCATTACCGATCCGCGCACCTGCGGATATTGGAAAAAGGTCAACCTGATGGGCTACGGCCGCCTGGATGCGGATCCCATCAAGCGAGCCAACATCATGCTCTCCGGCTGGATGATGCCGGCCATCACCGGCTATGGCGCACAGACTCACGACCGCTGCTTCGAAGAGGAGGGCGCTCTGCGCTTCCGTCCCTTCAAGGACGACCTCTCCCGCAGCTACGACTACAGCGCCAAAGGCGCGGTGGAGTGCCTGTACCGTCAGTACAAGAACAAGGAATTCCCCTATATGCTCATCCCCTGCGAGCCCCATGTCGCCTTCCCCGTCTGCAACTCCTACGGGCTCCTGGGCATGCTCATCTACGACCGGGACCACGGCACGCATTACTGCGAAGACTTCTGGCCGGAGCTTTATCGGTACCTTACGGACAACTTTGTCGAGGCGGATGGTTCCATCGCCCTGCGTCGACAGGATATCTTCGGTCTGCGCTTCCTGCCCCAGAGCCAGATGGGCTACGACCCCCTGGCCGACATGCAGAACTACATGATGTATGCCCCCATCTTCCCGGGTCTGGCCAGACGGAATTACGCCCTGCTGCGCCGCCATGCCTTTGAGATTCGGGATGGAGTCACCTACATCAAAGGCCGGAAATGGGAGGATATCTTCGATATGGCCACTCAGCGCAAAAACCCCTCTCTGGTCATGTCCAACCTGGAAATGCTGGCCTCGGAATACGGCGATACGGAGATCCTGGAGGGCCTGTACAAGGCGGAGGATATCTACCTGGAGCGCAGCAAGGATCCCCGCTATTTCCGCTTCAAGGATGTGCCGCTGGTGGTCATGGCGAACTTCGCCATCGCCAAGTTTATGCAGCAGGGAGACTGGTCGGACATGGCCCTTCGCGGACCGGCTGAGACCGCCTTCACCGGACCGCTGCTCACCGGCTGTGAATTCCCGCAGGTCCTGGTGGCCAAGGCCATGAGCCACGGGGATGATCTGGATATGGTCCTGTACAACGGCGAGGACTCCGGGGAGCAGGAGATCACGGTGGAGCAGCTCGCTCCCGGAGTCGATTATCTGGAGGAGAACACCGGCAGACGTTACCGGGCCGATGAAACCGGCAAGCTGGTATTCCGCGTCGTGCTGGATGGCCGGACCCCCGTGCATCTGGTAAAAGCATGAGCGGGAGGTGGGTAAGGCCTGCCCTGATCTGCGGCGCCGCGATCCTTCTTCTGGCGCTGGGGTTATGGCTTTCCGGCGATCCTCTTCCTGTCTTCATCCGGCGTCTCTTCGCCCTGAGCTACCTTCCTCAGCTCTCCCCGGGCGTCAGCCTTTTCACCGTGGCGCTGTTCGGTTTTCTCACCTCATTCCACTGCATCGGCATGTGCGGCGGCACGGTCCTGGCCCTCAGCGAGGATAAGCCCACCGCCCTGCCGAAGGGCCTGCTGTTCCAAGGGGGCCGGATCCTGAGCTGCACGGTCATCGGCGCCGCCCTCGGCCTCCTGGGAAGCGCCCTGAAGCGCAATCCCTACCTGGACGCGCTGCTCCCGCTGATCTGCGGAGTTATTCTGATCCTGATGGGGCTTCGCATGCTGGGGCTGTTCCGCTGGCTCGGCGGTCGGGGCGGCGGGGGCTCCTCCCCCGTTATGGAACGGCTTCGAAACCAGGGGGCCTTTGCTTTGGGCCTTCTCACCGGCTGCCTGCCCTGCGGTATGCTTCAGGCGGTGCAGCTTCACGCCCTGAGCAGAGGCAGCCTTCTGATGGGAGCGCTGACCATGCTGGTTTTTGCCGTGGCCTCCGCACCCGTGCTGTTTTCTTTCGGTATGCTGGCAGGAGCCCTGAACCCGCGGCAGCACCGCTGGATCAGCATAATCTCGGCCTTGCTGGTCATCTACATGGGCCTGAACATGCTGCGCAAGGCGATCAACCTGATGGGGGTGATCCTTTGATCTGCTGTATCATTGCCGCCTGCTTTATCCTGCGCTACCTGGTGCAGTGGGGAGACGTAGCCAAATACTTCGGCTTCAAGGATATCTATGGCGACAAGGATCCCTACGGCTTCACGGAGTACTGCGAACTGGATCAATATGAAGACTGAAACCATTCATGTCCGGCTGCGGGTGGAGGGCATCGTCTGCTACGCCTGTACGGACATCATCAGCCGTCTGGCCAAAGGCGTCCCCGGCGTAAAGGAGGCTCAGGTCAGCTATGTCAGCGAGCTGCTTGAGCTGGATATGGATGAGACCGCAAGCCTGGAGGAAGTGTGCGCCATGCTGGAAAAGCATGGCTATCGCTGCCGAATCACCGGCGACAGAGAGCTCCTGTCCGCAGAGGACGATATGGGCATCCTGCGCAGGCGCATTCTGGTTTCCTTTTTCCTCTCCCTGTTCCTCATCCCCTATCCCTTCCTGCCCATACCCCCCTGGGTCCGCTTCCTCATCGCCACGGCCGTGCAGATCATTGCAGGCCGGCAGTTTTATCGGGACGCCTGGTATGCCGTAACCGCCGGGGGCGCCAATATGTCCGTGCTCGTCTCCCTGGGGGTCCTCACCGCTTACCTATTCAGCACCGTTTCCGTTTTCCGGGGGGAAGGGGCGGTTTTCTACGAATCCTGCGGCTCTGTTCTCGTCCTGGTCATGCTTGGCAAATATCTGGAGCGCAGCGCCCGGATCAGCTCCGCGGAACAAGTACGCAGGCTGATGGAGCTTGGTCCCGCAGAAGCCCGCCTGATCACCCCGGAGGGAGAGACCATGGTTCCCGCAGAGACCCTGCGGAAGGGTGACCGCTTCCTGGTGCGGAGGGGAGAGCTATTTCCCTGCGACGGCGTGGTCCTGGAGGGCCACAGCGCCGCCGATGAGGCCAATCTTACCGGCGAAAGCAGACCCGCTGCGAAGCAGGCGGGAGACCGGGTCTTCTGCGCTACCATCAATATGCTGGACCGTCTGCTCCTGGAGGCGGAGGGCGACTATGCGGACAGCGTATACTGCCATATGCGGCAGGCGCTGCTCAACGGCGTCAACGGAGAAAAGGCGGGGATCCAGCGGATGGCGGACCGGGTCTGTTCCCGTTTCGTGCCTTCGGTCTTATGCCTGGCCCTGCTGACGGTCTGCCTGTGGTTCGCCTTTCTGTCCCCTGGGGACCTCACCCGTGCCGTGACCAACGGGGCGGCTGTGCTGATCATCGCCTGCCCCTGCGCCATGGGGATCGCTACGCCCCTGGCCATGACCCTGGCCATAGGCGGCCTGGGCGGGGCCGGAATCTTTGTGAAAAGCCACGGCGCCGTGGAGGCACTCGGCGCCGTGGACACGGTCGTCCTGGACAAGACCGGGACCTTGACTCAGCCGCTGGAGGATGGGGGCGAACGGCCGAGATACGGGGCGCCCAAAACGGTGGAGACCCTGATGCGGATGGGGATCTCCGTATGGATGCTCACCGGCGACTCGGAGGATCGGGCGTATGCCGCTGCGGACGCCTGCGGCATTCCCCGGGAACGGGTGCTCTGCCGTCTGCTGCCGGAGGACAAGGCAAAAACCATCGCCGAGCTGCGGCGCAGCGGCACGGTATGCATGGTGGGCGACGGGGTGAACGACGCCCTGTCCCTCCAGGCGGCCGACGTGGGTCTGGCCCTGGGCAGGGCTGCCGACGTGAGCGTCGCCTGCGCCGACGCGGTGGTGACCCGAAACCGGATCGCCCACATCCTGCGGGCGCTGTACGCCGGCCGGGCGACGATGCAGAATATCCGCCGCAGCCTCTTCTGGGCGCTGATCTATAATGTAATCGGTCTGCTGCTGGCCGCTGCCGGGATCGTTTCCCCCCTTATCGCCGGAGCGGCCATGTCCCTGAGCTCGCTCAGCGTCGCCTTGAACAGCCACTCTCTGGACAAAAAGCTTCGTGCCCCGAGCTTTGATCAGGTCTGTTCCGTGCCCAGGCAGCCGCTGACGGGAAAGCGGCGTCCATCATCGAAGGAAAAACCCGCAGTTTCCGCCGTATCCTGACCGAGGGCAAAAGTTGTTTTATCCGTCCCGGCGCGGCTTGCGCCGGAAAGCCTGACGAATGAATCCGAATATGGCGCGGGGCAGCCGCCCCGTGCCAGGGAGAATAAATGATAGGAGGAAAGGCTATGTCAACGAAGTACCCCCACGTATTTGAACCCATTACCATCCGGGGTGTGACCTTCAAGAACCGTGTGGAGCTGGCCCCGCCGGGATGCCTGGGCGCCGGCGACGAGAAAGGCTTCGTCACCGATCGCTTCATCAACGGTTTCCGCGCCTTTGCCAAGGGCGGCGTTGCCATCGTCTCCGTGGGCAACTGCACCATCGACATCAATGAGAGCAGCGACGAGGACCATCAGCTCCAGCTCTCGGATCCCGCCTGCGTATGGCAGTTGGCCCGCTTCGCTCAGATGTGCGAAAGCTACGGCGCCCATGCGAACCTGGAGCTCGTCCACTGCGGCAAGGACCAGATCCCTGAGCGCATCGGCGGACGCGCCGCCTACAGCAGCTCCAGCTTCATCACCATCGCGGAGGAGAAGCGGGCCAAGCAGCTGGGCCGCGACCCCATCCCTACCATCGAGATGAGCAGGGAGAAGATCAAGGAGACCGTGGAAAAATTTGCCTTCGCCGCCGAGCTCTGCAAGAAGGCCGGCATGAAGATGCTCATGCTCCACGGCGCCCACGGCAATCTCTTCGCCCAGTTCGCCAGCCCCTACTTCAACAGGCGTACCGATGAGTACGGCGGCAGCACCGAGAACCGCGCCCGCTTCTCCTGCGAGGTCCTGGATGCGGTCCGGGCCCGCGTCGGTGAGGATTTCGTCATCGAGTACCGCATCTCCGCCGAGGAGTTCCATCCCACCATGGGCACCCACTTCGACGAAGCCCTGAAGTTTATCGGCTACATCAAGGACAAGGTCGATATCCTGCATGTTTCCGGCGGCATCCACGACGTCTGGGGCGAACCGGAATACATGATGTACATGTATCAGCCCTATGTGCTGGACCAGATGTACAATGTCCATTTCGCCGCCGACGTCAAGAAGGCCTATCCCGACCTGATCGTGAACACCGTAGGCTCCATCAAGGACCTGGCTCAGGCGGAAGAGATCATCGCCTCCGGCAAGGCGGACTTCGTGGCCATGCACCGCGCCCTGAACGCCGACCAGGAAATGGTCAACAAGTACGCCGAGGGCAGAGAGTATGAGCATATGCCGTGCCTGCGCTGTTCCTGCTTCCGGCCTTCCCGCCAGGGCACGCCTCCCTTTATGTCTTGCTCCGTGAACCCCATGTTCAGCCGCTACGAGGAGTATCCCGAGGGCGTGCTGCCCAAGGCGCCCAAGAAGAAAAAGGTCGCCGTTGTCGGCGGCGGGCCGGCGGGCATCGAGGCGGTCAAGGTCCTGCTGGAGCGCGGACACGACGTGACGATCTATGAGAAGACCGGAGACTTCGGCGGCAATATCGCAAACGGCGTGTCCGCCCCCTTCAAGAAGGACCTGCGGGATTATCTGAACTATCTGCGCGTCTACGGCAAGACGGTGAATGTCCGCCGCTTCATGAACACCGAGGCCACCCCGGAGATGCTGGCGGCCGAGGGCTACGACGCGGTGGTCATGGCCATCGGCGCGGATCCCATTATCCCCAAGGTTCCCGGATGGGATAAACCCCATGTGCACTGGGCTCCTGACGTGGAGAACGGAAAATTCCCCTGCGGCGACAAGGTCGTCATCATCGGCGGCTCCGTAGTAGGCACCGAGGCTGGTCTGAACCTGGCCATGGAGGGCAAGGAAGTTGTCGTCATCGACATGGATAAGAACTGCAGTCTGCGGGATACCGGCGCAGACTATATCCTGGGGCTGATGATCAAGGAAAACAACCTTCGCCGTGAGCTGGGCTGGAAGCTCCTGGAGATCACGGATACCAGCGTGATCGCGGAAAATGTGGAAACCGGCGAAAAGTGGGAGATCCCTGCGGACACCGTCCTCTTCGCTGTAGGCTTGAAGCCGAAAAATGCCGAGGCCTGGCGCTTCTACGGCTGCTGCCCGAAGAGCGAATTCTTCATCGTGGGCGACTGCCGCGATTCCGGCGACGTTCGCGAAGCGGTCCACGGAGCCTTCGACGCTTTGAGATTCCTTTGATCCCGGGACGATTATCCGCCCCATGAGGGATACCGCCGGAACGCCGGTCATCATGTCAGGCTCGGCATCCTGAACCCCGGCGGCAGCTGGTACTGCGGCCAGATCATCACCCCCTTTACGCAAAAGCGCCCGGATATCTCCGCTGCCGTCGTGGGCATACAAACTGAGATAATCATGCAGCTTCTCGGGGACGGGAGCGTGGATTGGCCATCGCTCCCATCCTCCGGAACCAGGAATCCCCGCATCATCCGCAGTCAGCTGCTCTATGCTATGGAGCTGCAGCCCTTGCGGGATCGTTATGCGCAGACCTGCCATGATCCTGCAGAGATACTCACATAGCCCCAGTCGATCATGGCGTAACCAGACATGGCGTAGCTCATATGCTACGCCATGTATATTTTTGCCGCCGTTTGTTGACGCTTGGCCGAGTGTGTATTATGCTTGATCTGCAGCGGATTCAGTTGAACAGTTGAACAGTTTGAAAGGAGAATGATTCGTTATGGCAGAAAAGAAGATCAATATTCTCCGCCGTCCTCCCAAGGATGAGGAGGAGCTGCATGCGGAGATGCTGAAATGGGAACAGATCGTAGCCGATCCGGAAAACCTGCGGTGTTCCTGCGAGGTGACGGTGTGCAAGTACCACGGGGACTGCAAAAAGTGCATCGCCGTGCACCGCTATTATGACGGCTTCCCCGCCTGCTTGCGGGAGTTTGCGGATAAGCTGAAAGCGGAAGCGGCAGCCAAATGACCGACCCGGCAAGAATGGGGTCCCCCGCCTGGTCCGCCTTGCCGATCCCCCCATTGGACACGATTTTTAAACAGGAGCCTGAAAAATGAAAAACAAACTCTCTTTCATCCTGGCACTTTGCCTGTGCCTGGCTTTGTTCTCCGGCTGCGGAAATGCGCCTCCGGCGGAAACCCCCGCCCCGGCCACCCCAGCGCCGACGGAGACCGCAGCACCGGCCAAAACGGCGCCTCCGGCGGAAACCGAAGCTCCGGCGGAGACCGCAGCCCCTGCGGAGACCGCCTCACCCGAAACGCCCTCGCCCTACAACTTTGCCGAGGGAAACTTCAAGAAGGACGCCCTGGGCTTTGCGGCGGAAGCTTATGAGTATGAGCTGCCCCTCTGCACAACGGACGAGGTCCTGAGCTACTGGACCTGTCTGTATACGCCCGAATTTCTGCCCGGCGCTTATCAGGACTCACCCTTTCCCACCGCCGTGGAAAAGGAGACCGGCGTCCATGTAGAGTATATCATGATCGACCGCAACTCCCGGGGGGATAATTTCAGCGTCCTTCTGGCCGCAGACGAACTCCCGGATATCTGCAGCCAGGTCACCTGGTTTTACCCCGGCGTTTTCAAGGACGCCATTCTCAGCGACCACTTCTTTGTGAACTTATACGACTATCGGGACTACATGCCCAACTACATGTTCGAGGTCATGAAAACCGCAGCGACGGATACGGATCTGCGCTCCGCCGTGTTCCTGGAGGATACGGTGATCGGCCAGTTCCATTGCCTGGAGGACCAGATCTATCCCACCACCGCGCTGTTCATCCGGGGAGACTGGCTGAAAAAGCTGGATATTGACCGGGACAGCATCGTTACCTGGGAGGATACCCATGAAGTCCTGCTGGCCTTCCAGAATCAGATCCCGACGGCGGTTTATCCCGCCATGCTGTACAACACCATCACCGGCGGAGCGGAGCACTGGCTTTTCTATGATACCTTGGGCTTCTGCAGCGAGTACGGCCCTTCCGTCATGGTGGACGGCAGCGGTCAGGTATATGCCTCTCTCACTACGGATCGGGACAAAAACCTGATGACGGAGATCAACAAATGGTTCTCCGAGGGCCTTTTTGACCCGAACTGGGCCTCCTATGACGGGACCAACAATCCGATCTTCGAGCAGCGAATGGAGGGGGATACCTTCGGTTATCTCACCTTCGCCGTATCCGATATCACAGGCAAGCAGTACCTGATCGATGATCCGGACTGCACCTGGATGATGCTCCCGGATCCTGTTCTGGAAAAAGGGCAAACCCTGCATGTGGGCACCAAGGGCACCCGGGTATACTACGGCAACGCCTCTGTGAGCACGCGCTGCGAGAATATCCCTCTGGCCATCACCTGGCTGGACTGGCGGTACAGCCCCGCAGGCTCCATGCTGATGAGCTGGGGACCGGAGGGCGTCACTTTCGAATATGACGAGGCCGGAAACCGGAGACTCACTGAGCTGATCTGGAACAATCCGGATTTCCCCGGGGCGATCACCCCCCTGAGCTGGTGCTACACCAACAACATCATCTGCGACCCCGGTCTGGACTTCGGGAGCGCACATTACGCCTACCCCGGCGGAGAATCGGTGATGGAAGCCTTCGCCTACTACGGGACCATCCAGAATAACGACTATGCCTATGTCTGGCCCTCCGACTGCGTGCTGAATGCGGAAGAGCAGGAGGAGGCCAACAGCATCATGTCCGACATGGCCACGTACATCCGGGAAAACTATCTTTCCTTTGTGGACGGCTCCACGCCCATGTCCCAGTGGGACGCCTATGCAGCCGGACTGGAGGTCGTAGGGCTGAACAGATATCTGGCGGTCTACCAGCAGGCCTATGACAATTATCTGAAGGGCTGACAAAAACGGTCCTATTAAAAGCAGTACCCCGGGCGAACGCCCGGGGTACTGATCGTCTATTCCGTCTATTCCGTTTATTCCGCCGTCTGCTCCTCCTGCGCTGCCGGCTTTGCCTTCTTTCTCCCCCGGAGCTTCCGGATGAGCTTTCCCAGGAGGGAGATGAGCAGGGTCACGACGATGGCGCAGAGCAGCAGGAGGACCAGGTACATGACCGCATCCTTCCAGGTCATGGGGATCGCCCTGAACCGCTGGTCGAAGCCCCCGGTATCCCCCAGGAAGCGGAAAAGGGAGGACTGCCAGCTTCCGGCCTTGCTGTGGACGATCAGATCCATTTTCACCTTCTGCAGAAGGGTAAAGTACAGGGTGATGAGGGTATAATGGCACACATACATGGCCAGGGTGATCTTCCCCATGAGGCGGGAGACGGGATTATCCAATACCTTCGTCAACGGGGTGATCCGCAGGAAGGAGAAGAGGATCAGGGCCATGATGTACAGGGTGCGCTTGTAGTTCTCCAGCCCGGCGGGACGGCCGATGATCAGGGTGAAGAGGCGGTAGACCACATACAGTTCCACCAGTCCCAGGAGGAGGCGCAGGGGGAGCTTCGGCTTTTTCTCCCGCAGCCGGGCATAGAGGAAGAAGAGGGCGATGCCCAGGGCCAGCTCGGAAAAGGCCTTCAGGGTCCCGGCGGTAAGGCAGCCCACCAGAATATTGTGGTCCAGCACCGTGGTGGTCTTCAGGGCAAAGAAGGTGACTCCCAGCAGCCCGATCACCGGGGACAGGAAGCGCATCAGGTCAAAATGCCGCTCCATCAGATAGGTGTATACATACCCGGCAATGATCAGGGAGGTGAGGAACCACAGGGGGATATTGGGGGCAAAGCCGCCATTGAAGCCGAAGGGGGTGCCCACCAGGAGCAGGACCTCCCATTCCGCATTCATGATAAACTCCAGCTTTCCCTTGAAGCCCTCCAGCCCCGGAGAGACCAGGATATGCAGCACCAGCCAGCAGAGGACCACAGGCACGATGGCCTTCAGCTTATTTTTCCCATAGTCGATGGCCCGCCCGGCAGCTTCCTTAGGCTCCGCCGGGAGACCGCCCCGGGCAAGATGGCGCTTCTCCGCGCCCATCCCCAGCAGGAAGCCGGCCAGGACGAAGAAAAACTCCACCGCCCCGGACCCGGAGGGGAAGAGGCTCTTCTTCATAAAAAAGAGCTCGAAATGGTACAGGCTCACCATTACAGTGAAGATAAAGCGCCAGAACTCCACGCTGGAGATCCGCCTCTTCTTTTCCGCGGGCAGAACGGCCGTTTCCATGTCTGAACACCTCCCGGTGATTTCCTTACTGACTTGTATCCATTATACCGTTTTTCCCGAACAATACAAGTCGTTTCTTCATGGCTGGACAAGCCGGGGTACGGCGGCGTATAATGAACCTTACAGAAACAATAAAACTGACAGGAGGCAGAGCTATGGCAATCAATGCGAGCACCGGCGAGGTTTTCAGCGGCTACGGCAGGCCGTCGGAATTCCAGCATAAGATCCAGTATGGAGTGAAGTCCATTCCCGAGGCGGCCCGGGAGGTCAACGTCATGCGGGAGGTGGATGTCTGCGTGGTGGGCGGCGGCCCCGGCGGCATTGCCGCAGCGGTCTCCGCGGCCCGGGGCGGAGCGAAGACCCTGCTTATCGAGCGATACGGCCACCTTGGGGGCATGAGCACCGGCGGTCTGGTGAACATCATCCCCAACCTGGGAGACACCTACGGCAAGCAGGCCATCGGCGGCTTCTGCCAGGAGCTCATCGACCGGCTGGCGGTCCGGAACGGCGCCACCTACCCGGAAAAGAAATACTGGGGCAGCACGGATAAGGCCGAGGTGCAGAAGTATGTGGACGCCAATATGATGCATTTCTACGTCCGCCGGAACCGGGACGGGGAGCGGGTCACCCTGTACACCGCCGTGATCGACCCGGAGATCGCCAAGGATGAGATGAACGCCATGGTGCTGGAATCCGGCGCAGAGCTGCTGCTCCACTGCTGGGTGACGGAGCCCATCATGGAGGGGAACCAGGTCAAGGGCGTCATGGTGGAGACCAAGGCCGGCCGTCAGGCGGTGCTGGCCAAGATCGTCATCGACTGCACCGGGGACGGGGACCTGCTCCCCAAGGTACCGGAGGAAACCGTCGACTATATGCCCGAGGGCTCCCGCATCGCCCAGTTCGGCTGGATCTACTGGATTGCCAACGTGGATATCGACGCCTACTTCGCCTTCAAGCGGGAGAAGCCCGAGGAGATGAAGGAGATCGTAAAGAAGATCATGGCGGAGGGCGGCTCTCCCCATTTCTCCCCCGGCCTGCTGAAAAACCAGCACGGGGTGGTCTGGGTCCACCGGCTCATCGGCAGTCTGCACCAGACGGAGCCGGAGGAGATGACCTATATCGACGTTTCCGCCCGGAAGCGGGCGGTGCGGAACTGGGAGCTGCTGAAGCAGTACATGCCCGGCTTTGAAAAGAGCTTCATCATGCTCTCCAATCCCCAGCTGGGCACCTCCGGCGGCCGCCGTCTGGTGGGGGAATACTGGCTCACCGAGAAGGATATGGACTCCGATACGCCTTTCCCGGATACCATCGCCATCTTTGCGGACAACGACCGGGGAGCCAAGTCCCTGGACCATCCCCGGACCTATGTGCCCTACCGGGCCCTGGTACCCAAGGGGACCGAGGGCTTCCTGGTGGCCTGCCGGGCCTTCTCCGCGGATCACGATTTCAGCGAATACTTCAACCTCATCCCCCACTGCATGTGCTTCGGCCAGGCGGCAGGCCATGCGGCGGCCATCGCCCTGCAGGACGGGGTCAGCGTACGGGATATCGACTTCTCCAAGCTCCGGGCCCAGCTGCTGAAATACGGTGCCATCCTGCCGGAGGCCTGATCGTGTACACAAAAGCTGCGGAGCCCATCCGCATCGGAAATAAGCTGGTGAAGAACCGGGTCACCTTCGCCCCCACGGTGAAGTTCGACTGGACGGATACCACCGGCATCGCCATCGACCGCTTCCGCCGCCATTATGAGGACCGGGCCAGGGGCGGCGTCGGCCTCATCTGCGTGGAGGCCACCTGCGTGGAGCCGGGAGGCCGTCTCTCCCCCACCCAACTGGGACTTTGGGCGGACGGGCAGATCCCCGGGCACAGGGCCATCACCGATGCCTGCCATGCCTATGGCGCCACCATGCTGGTGCAGCTCCACCATGCCGGGTCCGCCGTCCATCCCGAATGCGGCCCCGCCTTCGGTCCCTCCGCCGTGGAGCGCCGGGGCAGGACCTGCGGGGAGCTGACAAAGGAGCGGATCCATGAGATCATCGCCGCCTTCGTGGCGGCGGCGAAGCGGGCCCAGGCGGCGGGATACGACGGGGTCCAGCTCCATGCCTGCCACGGCTACCTCATCAACCAGTTCATCAATCCCCATACCAATCTGCGCACGGATGAATACGGCGGCAGTATCGAGAACCGCGCCCGTTTCGGCTGCGAGATCCTCCGGGGCATCCGGGAAGCCTGCGGACCGGACTTCCTCCTCTCCATGCGGCACAGCGCGGCGGAGACCACCCTGGCGGAGAGCTGCGCCATCGCGGACCTGTATGTGGACGCCGGGGCGGACTATCTGCAGATGTCCGACGGCATCGGCCCCCACGAGGCGGATTACCCCGAAGACTATCCCTATAACAAGGTCTGCTGGATGGGGATCCAGGTGCATACGCACATGAAGGGGCGGGTGCCCGTGAGCGTGGTGAACGGCATCCTCACCCCGGAGCAGGCCAGACGGCTCATCGACGAAGGCCTGGCGGACACGGTGGACAGCGCCAGGGCTCTTCTGGCGGATCCCAACTGGGCCAGGGCCGTGACGGAGGAGGCGGAGCATATCCCTTGCTTCGATTGCAAGGTCTGCTTCTGGAGTCCCTTCATGCCCCACCGCTGCCCCGCCGCGGCGAAACGCCATGCGCTGGATCCGGACTGCCCGGATTTTACGGATGATCAGCGCCCCATTCCGGAGTTTGCAAAGAAAGGATAAACCGACATGAGCAATATTAACCCCCGCTGGGGCAGCTGGGCCACTCCCCCGGAGCCCTTCAAGCCCGAGGATTTTGAAGAGAAATCCGAAACGGAGGTCCTGGTCATCGGTGCCGGCATCGCCGGTCTCAGCTGCGCCTACAGCGCGGCGGAGAAGGGCTGCAGGGTCACGGTGATCGAAAAGCTCCCCTCCTACCATGGCTTTGCCCATAACGTGGGCGTGGTGAACTCGAAGTTCATGCGCTCCCTGGGCATCGTGAACGACCCGGACGAGGTGGCCCGGGAATGGATCAAGCGCTGCGGCAACCGCTGCGACGAACGCCTGGTCCGCCTCTTCGTGGACTACAGCGAGGAGGCCATGGACTGGGCCATCGACAATGTGATGAAGCCGGAGTACGGCGGCGTGCGCATCAATCTCCAGGGGGCCGCCTACAAGGGCGAGACCTACAAGGAGCTGTATACCGCCCACTGCTTCTATGACGGGCCCGTGGCCCGGAGCGGCAAGTTCGGCGGCCTGAACGAGCTCATGGAGCCCATGTACCGGGAATCCCTGAAGCTGGGCAGCCGCTTCCTGTTCAACACCACCATGCTCCAGCTCATCAAGGAGAACGGGCGGGTGGTGGGCGCCGCCGCCCGCACCCAGGAGGGCAAGCTCATCGCCGTATATGCCAGCCAGGGCGTTTTGGTGGCCACCGGCGGCATCGGCGGCAATGAGGAGATGTGCGAGGACCTGTGCCCCATCGCCAACCGGGTGGCGGTGAAGGCCAATTTCCCCAAGGGGATCGACCTGGGGGAGGGCCACAAGGCCTGTCTCTGGGCCGGGGCGGCCTTCGAGGACGGCCCCTTCCCCACCATGATGCATCCCCAGGCCATCCGCCATTCCAACTACTGCTTCCTCTTCGTCACCCCCAAGGGCAAGCGGTACATGAACGAGGATAACTACCTCCAGGGCCGGAGCCTGGGCATCGTGAAGACCGGCTACAAGTGGTGCTGGACCATCTTCGACTCCGACTGGGCAAAAAAGGTGCCGGAGACCCTGAAGTACGGCGGCGGCATCTACTGGGGCGAGAGCTTCAACTACGTGGGCGGCAAGGAATTCGACGAAGAGGACGTGGGCCGGAAGATCCAGGCCAGCCTGAACGCGGGCTCCTCCGTTATGGCGGATACCCCCAGGGAGCTGGCGGAGAAGATGGGCGTCGACCCGGATACCTTCGAGGAGACCTTCAACCGGTATAACGAGTTCTGCCGCAAGGGGCATGACGACGAATTCGGCAAGCGGAAGGAGCTGCTGATCCCCCTGGACAAGCCCCCCTTCATCGCCCGGAAATTCGGCGCCGCCCTCCTCTCCGTCTGCGGCGGCGTGAAGGTGGACGAGCGCTTCCGCGCCCTGGACGAGAATAACGACCCCGTCCCCGGGCTCTATGTTCTGGGCAACACCATGGCGGGCCGGTACGGGGTGGACTACCCCATGCTCATGCCCGGGAACTCCACCGGCTCCGGCATGACCTACGGCTACCTCCTGGGCCGGTATTTCGGCGCGGGGGAAGGGAAATAAAAGCAAAAAGGCTATATCATAGGAAAGCGGCTCCGGCTTGATGCCGGAGCCGCCGCTGTTTTGTCTGCCAGGCCTCATGGATCGGTTTGCCTCCGGCGGCCCGGTTTCTCTTGCGCGAGAGAAACCGGGGAAAGAGCGCGGCAGGGGTGTTCCCCTGCACCCCCGGTGCGCGGGGCGCTGAAGCGAAGGGGACATAGGTTCGACGATAAACAAGCGGGTGCAGGACGTCAGCTTGCCGGCTTTGAATCTGCTTGGCAATAGTCGTTTGCTCTTCAGGGTGCCCTTCGCCGCACCGGCGCAGTGAGATTACCGCCCTGGCTTCCCCGGGGGGAAGCAGTCCGCTCGGCGGGGCGAGAGTCCCTCATCCGTCTCCGGCTTCCGTGAGACGCCGGAGCCACCTTCCCCCGAGGGCTGCGAAGCAGGG
>JAFWOX010000078.1 GCA_017545325.1 Oscillospiraceae bacterium
ATCGCCGCTGCGCGCCTGCGTCGTCGCAAATCTCGCGGGCTTTGCTTCCGCGGTTTGCGAGGGAGCCGCGAAAGCTTGCAGACGCTCGATTGCTTCTCCTCCTCAAACCGAAGCGGCTGCTTCGGTTTGAAAAAGGACGAGAGCCCGGAATCCCGGAGCAGTGCCGTTCCTGCGGCGCTGCGAACCATTCCGGGCTCGGAGGACGCAGCGGCGATAGCAGAATTTTGGCCCAGAAATGAATTCCGGGCCAAAATGGATTTCCATTCTATTCGCGCCTGCGGGCGCGAACTCTGCGAGGCTTTTGGCACTTTGTCTACCATCGGGCCTGCCGGTTTCCGGCAGGTCTTTTTTTCTGCCGGCCGCCCTTCCGGCCGGGGAACCGGAAAACCTTGACATTGACGGAATATTGCAGTACTATTTCGAAGTAAATACGCCTAAGGAGGGTAAGTATGAAAAGAACCTTTGCGCTGATCTGCGTGGTCCTCCTCATCGCTGCCATGTTTGCCGGCTGCGGCAGTCCGGCAGCGAATCCGGATTCCACCGCTGCGCCGGAAGCCACCAAGGCGCCCGAAGCGACCAAAGCTCCGGCTACCCAGGCTCCGGCCACCCAGGCTCCCGAGGCTACCGAGGCCCCGGAAGTCACTGCCGAACCCAAACCCGAGTCCCCCTACCACTTTGCCAAGGGCAATTTCAAGACGGACGCCGACGGCCTCGCCGCCGAGAAGTACGACTATGAGCTGCCCCTCACCACCACGGACGAAGTCCTTACCTACTGGATGACTTGCTACGTGTCCCAGTACCTGCCGGAGGGCGGCTTCGCTGAGTTGCCCCTGCCCACGGAAGTCCAGAACCGCACCGGTGTGCACATCGAATATGTGGTCATCGATCCCAGCGCCCTGCGGGAGAACTTCGGCGTGCTCCTGGCCTCCGACGACCTGTGCGACATCACCTGCGGCGCCCGGAGCTATTACCCGGGCATCTTCAAGGACGCCATCCTGGAGGAAGAGTACTTCATCAACGTATACGACTACAAGGATTACTGCCCCAACTTCATCTATGAGGTCATCCGGGACCCCGAGGACCTGGACACCATCCGCTCCATCTTCACCGAGAAGAACCTCATCACCAGCTTCATCTGCCTGAACGCGGATCCCAAGCTCACCGAGGGTCCCTTCTGCCGCGGCGACTGGCTGAAGAAGGTGGGCATGAACCAGGAAGACATCATAACCTTCGACGATCTGCACGACCTGCTCAAGGCCTTCCAGGTGGAGATCGGCTGCGAGCACCCCTTCACCCTGTTCCAGAACCTGGAGGTTGGCGGCTGCGCTTCCTTCGTGGGCTATGATACCTACTGCACCACCTCCGGCCTGTACTATGTGGTTCGGGACGGCAAGGTCTACCTGGCCAACACCGAGCCCAACGACCTGAAGATGGTCACCCTGCTGAACCAGTGGCTGAAGGAAGGCATCATGGATCCCAACTGGGCCTCCTACACCGGCTTCCCGGATATCGACGCCATGCTGGATGACGGCACCCTGGGCTACTGCATCGACGGCGGCGTTGCCATGGGCACCCATAACGCCCGTCTCCCCGCCGGCACCGAACCCTGGGCTCCTCTGCACAAGCCCACGGAGTTCAAGGACCAGGTCCTGCACCTGGGCTTCAAGACCTCCCGCGTGGGCTGGGGCAGCGCGGCTGTCTCCACCAAGTGCGAGAATATCGAGCTGGCCTGCACCTGGATCGACTGGCACTACGGCGAGGAGGGCTCCTTCCTCTACGGCTACGGCGTCGAGGGCGTCAGCTGGGAGTACAATGAAGACGGGGATATCCGCATCACCGATTTCATCGCCACTCACCCCGCCTACTACGGCATGATCATGACCGTGTATTCCCTGAACCATCTGTGCGATCCCGGCCTGCGCATCGACTTCAGCATGAAGATGGACATCAACGCGGACGTGCCCGCCAACGTGGAATTCTTTGAGTCCCAGCCCCACGACAACGCCTACTACTACCCCTCCACCATCACCTACACCAAGGAGCAGACGGAGGAGCTGGACCAGTACCGCAACGATATCCAGACCTTTATTTCCGAGCATTATCTGATGTTCGTGGACGGCTCCGCTCCCCTCAGCGAGTGGGACAACTACCGGAGCGAACTGGACGCCATCGGCCTGGGCAATCTGCTCAGCATCGTACAGGAGGCTTACGACGACTTCATGGCCCAGTAAGGCTTTCTGAACAGACACAGTTGAACGGCCGCCTGAGAGCCCAGCTCCCAGGCGGCTTTTCAGAAAGGAGCAAATGATGGGAAAACTGGAGGATACCCTGGTCTACCGCTTCCGGCCGGAGGACGGGCGGCCTGCTTTCCTGGGAAAGGCCCAGCTGGCGGACAGCGATTTCACCACCGGCTATGAGCTGGTGAAGGAGCCCCAGATCCGGGATCCGGGATACCGTCGGCAGACCGCGGACGAATACCTGGTCTTCGGAGCGGAGACTATGAATGCAAGAGACTTTGACGCGGAGATCCTGGTCACCCTGGGGATCGGGGAGGAGGCGGAGGTTTACCTCATCGACCGTCCCGCCACCGTCCGCATCCCCGCAGGGGTGTGGCGCGGCTGTGTAGACTTCCGGCGGGTGGGCAAGCCCGTATTCTACCAGGATATGCGCATGCAGGATGCCGCCGTGCCCATGGAGCAGGCGGAGGGCGAACCCGTGACCGGCGCGGGGGATCCTGCCCGGAAGTACAAAAACCTGGTGTTTTACAACGTGGCGGAGCGGGCGAAGGGCTACTTCGGCCAGGAGTTCCACGAAAATACGGAGACTGAGGGCGTGGGCATCCGGGGCGCCTGCCAGATCCCCGGAGCCAAGGCCTATCTGGGTGGCGGCTTCACAAAACAGGCGGTGCGCATCGACCCCTTCCCCCATAAGCATGACCACGATGAATACCTGGCCTTTATGGGCGCGCCGGACAGCCCCTTCGATATGGACGTGCATATCGAGATGACCCTGGGGATCGGGGAGGAGGCGGAAACCTTCAGCGTGGACCGGCCCACCATCATCCGCATTCCCGCCGGGACCTGGCACTGCCCCCTGGATTTCATGCGGGTGGATAAGCCCTTCTTTTTTCAGGTGGTGCTGCAGCAGGGGAATTTCGGCGGCATCTACCGTATGCCGGACGGGGACAAGCCCATCTATTACAACGGCATGATCGACTGCATCCTGGAGCCGGGGAAGCACTGCAACACCTGCCAGCGCTGCCTGCAGCTGGAGTGGGACAGCTTCAAAAAATGAATGAACAGCCGCCGGAAGACCGGCGGCTGTTCCTTACTTCGTGAGTATCCTTTTGATGATCCACAGCTGGAGGCCATGGGGGAGAGCGGAGAGGAAAAGCAGGAGGGGGTTCCGGTTCACGGAATAAATGAGCCGGGGACGCTTCGCCCTCAGGGCTTTCCGGGCGACCCGGGCCAGCATTTCCGGGGAAATGCTCCGGGATTCCGTCCGCTCCACGATCCTGCGGAAGCGCTCTCCCGGGAGGGGATAGAGCTTTGTTCCCCCGCAGAACTGCTCCAGCCGCCGAAGGGATTCCGGCAGGAGGGGCGTCTCCACCGCCCCGGGGCGGATAAGGATGACCCGGTGCCCCAGGAGCTGCAGCTCCATCCCCAGGGCCAGGGCGTATTTATCCAGCGCGGCCTTGGTGACGGCATAGATCCCCGTAAAGGGAAGGGGATCAAGGGGAGCCAGCTCGCTGGTGACCAAGAGGATGCGGCTGCCTGGACGGAGCAGGGGGAGAAAGAGCCTGTTCACCCGGTAGGCGGCGAATACGTTCACGTCGAAATCCCGGAGGAATCGGTCCTCCGGGATCTCCGCCAGGGAGTCCAGATCATAGATCCCCGCCATATGGACGATCCCATCCAGGGCGCCGGCCTCCCGCCGGACCCGGTCCAGAGCGGCTTCCAGCTCCTCCATGGAGGTGAGATCCGCCCGGATCATGGTCCAGGGGCAGGCCTCTCCGGCTTCCGCGATATCCAGTCCCCATACCCGGTCGCCGGCCTCCGTCAGCTTTCGGCACAGGGCCGAGCCCATGCCGCCGGCAGCGCCGGTGATGAGATAATTGCCCATCCCGGCTTACGCAAAGAGGGCGGCGGCCTTTTCCATCCGCTCCGCCACCGGTACGCCGAAGGGACAGCGTTCCTCGCAGCCCCGGCAGCCGATGCAGGCGTCCGCCCGGGTCTCCAGGGCCAGGTAGTGCTCCCGCACGGAGGCGGGGACCGACGGCTGCATCACCGCCAGGTCATAGAGCTTGTTTACCATGGCGATGTCGATATCCATGGGGCAGGGCTTGCAGTGGCCGCAGTAGGTGCATTCGCCGTGAAAGCTGTGCCGGGGGGCGCTTGCCAGGATCCGGGCGTAGTCCTTTTCCTCCTGGGAGGCGGTTTCGTAGGCTGCTGCGGCGTCCACCTGCTCCGGGGTGTCAAACCCCACCATGACGGAGCAGACGCCCGGCCGGGTCAGACAATAATGGAGACACTGGACGGGGGTGAGGGCGACGCCGAAGGGGGAGCGCTCCGCATCGAAGAGCCGCCCGCCGGCATAGCCCTTCATGACGGTGATCCAGATCTCCCGTTCCTCGCACAGGCGGTATAGCTCCGCCCGCACGGGATCGATGCCCGACAGGTCCGGGTCATACTCCGGGGCGAAGTAATGGTCGATGTTCTCCGTGGGAGGCATGAGGTCAAAGGCGGGATTCACGCTGAACAGGAGCATCTCCACAAGGCCGCTCTCCGCCGCCCGCCTGGCGATCAGGGGATTATGGGTGGAAAGGCCGATATGCCGGATCCTGCCCGCTGCCTTCAGCTCCCGCACATAGTCCAGATAGGGGCTGCCGGCCAGGGCTTCCCAATCCTTCGCTTCGTCCACATAGTGGATCATGCCCAGGTCGATGTACTCCGTGCCCAGGCGGTCCAGCAGGTCCTGAAAGGCCTCCCGGCACTTCTCCGGGTCCCGGGTGCGGACATACTGGCCATCCTGCCAGGTGGAGCCGATATGCCCCTGGATGATCCAGCGCTCCCGGTCCCCGGCAATGGCTTTGCCGATGTTCGTCCGCACATTGGGCTCCGACATCCAGCAATCCAGAATATTGATCCCCGCCTCCCGGGCCCGGGAGATCACGGCGGCGCACTCCCGGGCGTCATGCCGCTCCAGCCATTCGCCCCCCAGGCCGATCTCGCTGACCAGCAGGCCGGTCTTTCCCAGTTTTCTGTAGTTCATATCGATCTTCCTTTCCGGATGACCGGGTCATCCGTGTTTTTTGCCGAAAAAACAGGGACGGAGCGCCGTTCAGCCGCCGTCCCTGTCGGATTCTCCGGTTTTGGATCTCTTCCTTCGCTTCCGCTCGACAGCCCGGTATCCGTAGATCCCCAGGCCCAGGAGGATGAAGAGGTAGTAGCACAAAAACCGCCAGATTAGCATGGCCCAAAAGACGCCGGAGGTATCCAGCTGGTCAAAGAGCAGGTAGAAGGATCCCTCGGCGGCCCCGGCGTTCCCCGGAGTGGGGACGATGGTGACGGAGGCGTAAACATACAGGCACATGGTGAGGGACTGCAGATAGCCCAGCTTGCCCCCGAAGATGCGCACGGTGAAGTAGGGGATGGAGCAGATGGAGATCTGGTAGACCAGGGAGAGGGCGAAGAGGGCGAGGAGCAGGGACCGGTTGGCGGCGATGATCCGCAGACTGCCGGAATACCGCTGCAGGGCCCCTTCCACCTTGCGGATGGTTTTCTGGGGATCCTTCACCAGCCGGAGCCTCGCCCCGATGCGCACGAAGAAGCCCACGATCCGCCCGGACAGGGCGGGGGAGATCGCCGTCAGGGCGACCATAGTGGGAACGGCGGAATAGGCGATAAGGCCCACATAGGCGGCGATCCGGATCCCCACCACCTCGGCGGTATCGTTATTCAAGATGAACAGCACCAGGGCCAGGAGCACAAAGGCATACTGGGAGGTGATGAAGGCGGCCAGAGGCATGGCGGACTTGGTGCCGCCGGTATACCCGGAGGAATGAAGATGGTAGATCTGGAAGGGCTGTCCCCCCGCACCGGAGGGGGTGATACAATCGTAGTATCTGCCCAGGACCACCGTTTCGAAGGCGGTACGGGGAGAAACGCGCTCCCCCAGCTGCCGCATCATTTTCAGATATTTGCAGGTCTCCGCGAACAGCGCCAGGGCGACGCAGCCCACGGCGCAGGCGAAACTGAACAGATTGCGGGGACTGAAAAGATCGAAGGAGAGGCCCAGATCCTTCTTGGCAAAATCCGCCCGGGCAGAAAAGAACAACACAATACCGTTCAGCAGAACGAAGGCCAGAATGCCCACAAGGCGCAGCCTTCTCCGCCGAACGATCTTCTCTTTCCTCTCCTCCGGAGTCTCCTGCAGGGACTCGGGATTCCACTCATTCCGATCCAGAACCGTGTCCTCCGTCCACCTGATTTATACCTTTTAAGTATACCATGATTTTGCCTGTACCGCAAGCGCAGGCCGGTTATCCTTTGCGGAAATGCCCATGGGCCTTGCCTGGAAAGACGACGTGTGGTAGAGTATGCTCAGCAAAGCCTTTTTTTTGCGAAAATACCCGTGGAGCTGCAGAATGCGGGAAACCGACGGAATAAGGAGCCTGTGGATATGAAATTGATTGTGATCGATATGCAGAAAGCGCTCATGGACGACGAACTCTATAATTTTTACGGTCTGGTCGAGAATATCACGAACATCATCCGGGAAGCCAGGGAGAACCGAGTCGAAGTCATCTATGTCCAGCACGATGCCGGTTCCGGCACAGGATTTTCCGTCGGCGATGAAGCCTTTGAGATCGCGGACGAGGTTGCGCCGCACAAAGGAGAGAAAGTGTTCGTCAAAAGAATCAACAGCTGCTTCGGGAACAGGGATTTCACCGCCTACCTGGAAGAAGCGAAGGACGATACCCTGATGATCGTCGGTCTGCAGACGAATTTCTGCATCGACGCTACCGTGAAATCCGCGTTTGAAAGGGGATATCGCGTCATTGTTCCGGAAGGAACGAACTCCACCTTTGACAATCCCTATATGACAGGAAAAACGACCTGCGAATATTACTTCAACGAAGTGTGGCCGGAGCTGTTCGCGGAATGCGTCTCCTTGGACGAGGCCGCCGCATTGATCCGGAAACATCGGTAAGGAAACGGCTTGAATCCCAAGGAAGCAAGAAAATACGAGGCTGTCTTCCCAAAGAGGGAGGACAGCCTCGAAGCTTGTTTTTTTGGTTTACCGGGCGGCCTTGGCCTTCTCCGCCAGCGCGGTGAAGGCGGCGGGATCGTGGATAGCGATCTCGGAGAGCATCTTCCGGTTCATTTCAATGCCGGCGAGCTTCAGACCATGCATGAAGGTGGAATAGTTCATCCCGTTCAGCTTGCAGGCGGCGCTGATGCGGGTGATCCACAGGCTGCGGAAATCACGCTTCTTCTGCTTTCTGCCGATATAGGCATAGTTCCCGGACTTCATGACGGCCTGGTTAGCCATCTTGAAGTGCTTGGACTTGCTGCCCCAATAACCCTTGGCGAAGCCGAGGATCTTCTTTCTTCTTTTGCGCGTCATGAGAGCGCCTTTGATTCTGGCCATTTCCTGTTCCTCCTATATGAAGCAGTAATTGTTGTTTGGTTTATTTGTAGGGGATCATCTGCCGGATCGCCGCCACGTTGGTGACGTCCGCGTAGGTTCCGTGGCGCAGGCCTCTCTTGCGCTTGGTGACCTTCTTGGTGAGGATATGGCTCTTAAAGGCGTGTGCGCGCTTAACCTTACCGGTTTTGGTCAGGTTGAATCTTTTCTTTGCGCCGCTGTGGCTCTTCAGCTTGGGCATGGTAGCTTCTCCTTCCGTATGATTACATTGCTGGATCAGGTTATTTGGCTGCCTTGGGGTTCAGGAACATGGTCATATGCCGCCCGTCCAGCTTGGCGGGCTTGCTGATGACGGCTATGTCCTTGCAGGCGTCGGCAAAGCGGTTAAGCAGTTCCGTACCGATCTCCGTATGGGTCATCTCCCGGCCCCGGAAGCGCACGGTGACCTTCAGCCGGTCGCCGTCCGTCAGGAACTTCTGCCCGTTCTTCAGCTTTACGTTGAAGTCGTTCAGGCCGATGCCGGGGGACATGCGGATCTCTTTGATCTCCACGATTTTCTGGTTTTTCTTCGTCTCCTTCTCCCGCTTGGACTGCTCGAAGCGATACTTGCCGTAGTCCATGATCTTGCAGACCGGGGGTTCGGAGCCGGGGGCGATCTTCACCAGGTCGAGATTCTTCTCGAAGGCGATTTCCAGAGCCGCCGCAGGGGACATGATGCCCAGCTGGGCCCCGTCATCCCCGATGAGACGGATCTCTTTGTCACGGATCTCCTCATTGATCTGATATGCCGCGTTGCTGATGCTCAAACACCTCCAAATCAGTGTGCGCGGGCCAAAAGGCCCGCGCACACAAAGATTCCCCGAAGGGGAAAAACTCCGTGTTGACCGCGGCGCAGCTTCTGGCCGGGTGAGACGGCAAAGCCGTCTGCTTCCTTTTATCTCTGTTACTATAGCAGGGGAGTGAGGGATTGTCAAGAGTATTTTTTAGTTCACGAACAGCGCTTCCCGCTTGGAGTAGTAGCTCCGGTTCACAAAGAGCAGAATAAGCGAGCAGACGAGGTTAAGCAGGGCGTAGCGGAAGGTGCTCACCCCCAGGGAGGCGGAGGCAGCAGCATAGAACAGGAGACTCAGGACAATGTACACGCCGTAAAACACCGTCAGCAGATTGGGCGCGCTCTCCCGGAACTTGCTCAGCCGCCGGTAGACCACGAACTGGAAGCCCCCAAAGCCGACGCTCATGATGCACCCAGGATATTCAGCACCTTCATCCGGGGGAACTGCCGATAGACCATATTGGGGTCCAGGTCCCGGATCAGGTACTCCTGGCCGGAGATGCGCAGGATGCCGCCGATGACATTCACCACCCCACCCAAGATGAGCAGCACCAGAAGGACATGGTGCCATTTCATGGGCATCACGGCGGCTTCCGTATAGGCATTGCTTGCAGGCGGCTTTTCTCCTGGCGCGGGAGTGGTCCCACTGGCTGCGCCGCACTGGGGGCAGAACCGCTTACCGCTGTTATACCTTGTTCCGCAGACCTTGCATACGGTCATGGGTTTACTCAGCTCCGGCGGTTTTGCTCCCCCAACGGGTTTGCCGCAGCCGGGACAGAATCTTTTCCCGTCCGCAAATCGGGTTCCGCAGACCTTACAGATCGCCATGGCGCTCTCCTTTTAAGACATCCTCACAGGGGCAGGCGGAACGGCGCGTCTCACGTAACGCCGTGACGGACAAAGGGAGACGATTGCCAGATTAAAACCTGATCACATTTATATTACTAGATATTATTGGAAATATCAAGTCCGGAAAAAACAGAGGAAGCGGCGGCGCTTCCTCTGTTGACTCGCTCCGGGGATGATCAGGGGGTGGTTTCTGCTTTTCCCCATTTCTCCACCGCCGCCCGCACCTGGCCGGAAAAATACAGGGAGCCCAGAGCCGCGGCGGCGCGGCCGGTATGGGCGGCCCGGGTCAGGACCCAGTTCACCCCCGCTTCGATGGTGGTGAAGGGGACGGCCTCGGCCCCGGTCTCCCGCCTGAGCAGGTCCGCCAGGGATACGGGCTTCATGGCCCGGGGATTGGGTGGCTCCACCGCGGCGAAGCCTGCGGCCATGGGGGCCAGAAGGCGGGCGATGCCCGCCACATCCTTATCCGCCATGACGCCTATCACGAACCAGAGCTTCTCTCCCCGGAAATAGGTGCGGAGGCTCTCCGCTGTGGCGGCCATGCCATGGGGATTGTGGGAGCCGTCCAGAATGAAGATGGGCTCCCGGCGGAGCACCTCGAAGCGCCCGGGCCAGCGGACGGAGGCAAGGCCTTCCCGGATATGCTCCTCCGCGATGCTCCAGCCCCTGGTCCGCAGCAGCTCCGCCGCGGTGATGGCCAAGGCCGCGTTCCTGGGCTGGTAGGTCCCCGCCAGGGGAACGAAGAGATCCTTATATGCGCCGTAGTCGAAACGGCAGCCCTCCAGTCCCGGACGAAGGTTTCCCAGCCGGGACAGATCGGGTCGGACCAGGGGACAGCCCTTTTCGGCGCAGCGGGCTTCGATCACCGCCTCTGCCTCGTCTCCGCTGCCATAGCTGGCCACGGCGCTGCCGGGCTTGATGATCCCCGCCTTCACGGCGGCGATCTCACCGGGCGTACTGCCCAGCACCCCGGTATGGTCCAGGCCGATGGCGCAGATGACCGCGGCCTCCGGGGCGGGAATGACGTTGGTGGCGTCCCATTCGCCCCCCATGCCCACCTCCAGCACGGCGATGTCGCAGCGCACATGGGCAAAATACCAGATGGCCAGGGCGGTCTCCACCTCAAACTGGGTGGGGGCGTCCTCCATAGCCTCCGCAATGGGAGCGACGACCCTGACGGCTTCCTCAAGATCCTCCTCGGAGATATACTCCCCGCAGACCTGTATCCGCTCGTTCCAGGTCACCACATAGGGGGAGGTATACAGACCGGTTTTATACCCGGCTTTGGTGAGGATGGAGGCGAGGCAGGCGCAGACGCTGCCCTTGCCGTTGGTTCCCGCCACGTGGACAAAACGCAGCTGCTTCTCCGGGTTCCCCAGGGCGTCCAGCAGGGCCTGGGTCCGGGCAAAGCCGGGCTTGAAGCCCTGGAAGCGCTCCTGGGAGAAGAATTCAAGCGGGGTCATGTCCATCGGGCTTCTCCTCCTTCCGCTCCTTCCAGAGCCCGGCGCGCTCAAACAGCCTGGAGCGGAACAGGAGCCAGGTCAGCACCGAGTCGATGGCGAAGGTGACGGCGAACTGGATGCTGCGGGTGGTGAGGAAATAGGTCAGGGTTGCGGAAAACCCCTCCGGCCGGGTATACACCGTGGCCAGGGACCAGCTCTGGTACAGGATGGAGCCGATAACCACCGGGGGGAGATATACCAGGGCGATGCGCCAGAGCTCCGTTTTCCGGAAAAGCAGGAAGCGGAGCAGGCCGGGCAGGACCCCATAGAGGATGGGGGGGACGCAGAAGAGCGGATTATAGCCGTAGCCGGAGAAGAGGCAGCCCACCAGGTCCGCCACGAAGCCCACGACGCCGCCCGCGATGGGGCCGAAGAGGACGCCGGCGAGATAGATGGGGATCGCCTCGATGGAAAAGCGGGTGAAGGCGTTGGGCATGGGGATGATCAGACGGGCGAAGATCACGGAGAGGGCGGCAAGCATGGCGCATACCGCCAGGGTTTTCGGCTTTTTCAGCGTGGTCGCCCACTCGGAAACGGTCATCCGGGTATTCAAAACACATTCCTCCCAAAATAGCTGCGGACATCCCCCACCTGGTAGAGGGAACCGAAGATGCAGAGGATATCCTGTTTGTCTGCTTCCTGCAAAGCGGCCTCGATGGCCGTGGGGATGCTGTCAAAGGGCTGCACGGGGGTTCCGCTGTGATGCCGGATCACCTCCGCCAGCTCCTGGGCGCTGAGGGCCCGGTAGGAGGGGGGAGTCACGGCATAGAACTTTTCCGCATAGGGGGCGGCGATATCGATGCTGGCGGTATAGTCCTTATCCGCCAGGACGCCTACCACGATCCGGAACTTCCGCCCGGGGAAGAGGGCGGCCATGGCTTCCGTCAGCGCCTCTGCCCCCTGGGGATTATGGGCGCCGTCCACGATGACGATGGGGTCCTTCCGCAGCAGCTCCAGCCGGCCGGGCCAGTGGGTCTCCCAGAGGCCTTCCCGCAGGGCCAGGTCGGAGATGTTCCAGCCGTGGCGCCGCAGATGCTGGATAGCGGTGACGGCGGTGCAGGCGTTGCGCACCTGGTATTTGCCCAGCAGGGAGATGCGAAGGTCCTCGTAGCCTCCAAAGTCGAAAACGGTGCCGTCCACGGTATTTTCCTTCACCACGGCCCTGCTGCTGTCGGAAATGGCGAAGGAGGCGCCTTTCGCCTCACAGGCCTTGCGGAAGACCTCCTCCACCTCGGGAGTCTGCCCATAGACCACCACGTCCCCGCCGGGCTTGATGATGCCCGCCTTTTCCCCAGCGATGAGGGGGAGGGTATCCCCCAGGAACTCCATATGGTCGAACCCGATGTTCACCATGACGGAGACTTCGCTCTGCTCGATGGTGTTGGTGGCGTCCAGCCGCCCCCCCATGCCCACCTCCAGGGAGACGATGTCGCACTTCTCCCGGCTGAACCAGCAGAAGCCCAGAGCGGTGATCAGCTCAAAGATGGTGGGCCGGCGGTAGCCCTTGGCCTGGACCCGTTCCGTGGCGGCGGCGATCTCCGTGGTGATCTCCGCCAGGGCGTCGTCCGGGATCTGCACCCCATTCACCTGGATCCGCTCATTGAAGCGCTGGATGAAGGGGGAGGTATACAGACCCGTCTTGTATCCGGCCTTCTGCAGGACGGAGGCGATATAGGCGGCGGTGGAGCCCTTGCCGTTGGTGCCCGCGATATGCACATACCGGCAGTCCTTGTGGGGGTCTCCCAGCTCATGCATGAGGGTCTCCATCACGTTGCGCTCATAGACGCCGCCGGGATTCGGAGTGCCCAGGATATAATCCAGAGATTCCTGATAGTTCACAAAAAAAGCCTTCCTTCCGTGCCCAAGCTTCGCTGGCACAGAAGGAAGACACACGATACTCCCGGAGCGGGAGAACGGAGCTGCCGTATTGTGTCAGCGGACGCGATACCGCAACACAAATCCGGCTTCCGGATTTTTCGTCCGCGGGCGACTTCCCATCCCTGCGGCACTTGATGCGCGGCACCTACTCTGACTGTTTGATCGACTTGATTCTACCCGCGTACCGGGGCTTTGTCAAGGGTTTCCACGAAGCCGCAGAGATTTTCTGCGGCTTCCGGGCGGCTGAGGGCTGCCAGGGCTGCGCGCATGCAGTTCAGCCGCTCTCCGTCCTCCAGAAGCCGGATCGCCCGGGCGGCAACGGCCCTTCCGGAAGCGCAGTCCTGGGCGGAGTCGGCGGCGCCCAGGCCGGTCCAGAGGCGGAGATTTCGCTCCTCATGGCCGGGGATGGGCTTCGTGAGCAGGGGAGGCAGACCCGCCGCCGCCAGCTCCGAAAGGGAGAGACCGCCGGGCTTCGTGATGGCCAGATCCGCGGAGCGCATGTATTCCGGCAGGTCCCGGGTGAAGCCCAGCACCTTCAGCCGGCGGTTTTGGAAGGGCCGCAGCAGAAGGCGGAGGGGGCGGTTTTTTCCGCAGATGCAGATCGTCGTCGCCTTTTCCCGCCTCAGAGCCAGGGCGGTGGAAAAAATCCGGCCGTAGCCCATGGATCCGCCCATGAGGAGGATGATCCTGCCCTCGGGGAGGCCCAGGGCGGCCCGGGCCTCCTCCCGGGAAATCCCATACCGTTCCGGGCCGCGGATGGGAATGCCCAGGGGCAGGAGGAGCTCCCGGGGAATGCCCCGGTCCCGGAGCTCCGGACCCATGGCCTCCTGAGGGACGACCAGTCCGGCCAGCCCCGGGCAATCCTCCCAGTAAGGATGGAGGCAGTAGTCCGTATTCACCCCCAGAATGGGTGTTCGGATCAGACCCTGCTGATGCAGAGCGGCGAGAACCCTGGCGGCGAAGACGTGCATGGCAACCACGCTGTCCGCCTGCTGCTCCTGCAGAAAAGCCGCCGCCTTCGCATACAGCCAGGGCGGCAGGAACCGCTTTTCCCACTGGCGCCGGAAGGATTCGTCCCGCTCCAGGCGGCTGTATACCCGGCTGTACTGCGCCCGGAAACGCCTTGCGCAGGTGCGGTAGATGCGGTCGGTCAGCCAGCCGGGCACGCCGCAGGAGCGGTACAGGTCCGCCACCGCCGCCTGATGCCCCCGGCGCTCCAGGAACTCCCGAAGGGCGGCGGCGCAGCTGTTGTGCCCCTCGCCCGCGGTGACGCTGAGGATCAGTACGCGCACGTCCCTTCACCTCCAGAAAACCCGGATCGGAGAGTTTTTTCTCCCGGGTAGTTGTAATCTCCGTCAAAACGGAATATGATGGATACGGAACAAAGAACACCGCCCCTGCCCCATTCCGGGGACACGGAGCAGAAGAGGGGAATAACATGACGGTTTCCGATTTCTTTGCTTACATGAAGCCGGGGAAGATCGGCCATCTGATCGGCATCGGCGGGGTGAGCATGTCCCCCCTGGCCGAGGTCCTGAAGAGCAAGGGCCTGACCATCCGGGGCTCCGATATGCAGGATAGTCCCGCGGTGGAGGCGCTGCGGCAGAAGGATATCCCCGTGGCCATCGGCCAGAAGGAGGAAAACGTGCGCGGCGCGGATTTCGTCGTCCGTACCGCCGCCGCCCGGGATGACAATCCCGAGGTCAGAGCTGCCCGGGAGCTGGGGATCCCCCTGTTCGAGCGGACCCAGGCCTGGGGCGCCATTATGCAGCATTACCGCAACGGCGTCTGCGTCGCGGGGACCCACGGCAAGACCACCACCACCTCCATGCTCACCCATATCTGTATGGAGGCGGGACTGGATCCCACGGTGATGATCGGCGGCACCCTGCCCCTCCTGGGCTCCGGCTACCGCCTGGGCCGGGGCGACACCATTATACTGGAATCCTGCGAGTATTACAACTCATACCACAGCTTCAGCCCCACCATCGCCATCATCCTGGATGTGGATGACGACCATCTGGATTTTTTCGGGGATCTGGCGCATGTGAAGGAATCCTTCCGCATCTTCGCGGAACGCACCCCGGCGGACGGGCTGGTGGTGGTGAACCGGGACGACGCGAATTCCATGTCTGCCCTGGAGGGGCTGGACCGGCCTGTGTGCACCTTCGGCTTCTCCCCCGAGGCGGACGTGCGTCCGGATGGGCTGACCGAGGGCAGAGGCGCGGAATTCGACGTGCTCTACCGGGGAGAGAGATGGGGCCATATCCGCCTGCAGATCCCGGGCAGACACAATGTATACAATGCCCTGGCGGCCTGCGCCGCCGCCATCCGTCTGGGAGTCAGCCCGGAGGCTGCCGCCCGGGGCCTGGGCGCCTTCCGGGGAGCGGGACGGCGGATCGAATTCAAGGGCAGCTGCAATGGGGCGGATATTTATGACGATTATGCCCACCACCCCAGCGAGTTCGCCGCGCTGATGCAGGCGGTGGCCCAGATGGACTACAAGCGGGTGCTGGCGGTGTTCCAGCCCCATACCTATACCCGCACCCAGCAGCATTTTGAGGATTTCGTGAAGGTCCTGTCCCTGCCGGACAAGGTCTGGCTGGCGGAGATCTACGCCGCCCGGGAGCAGAATACCCTGGGCGTCTCCTCCAGGGATCTGGCCGACCGGATCCCCGGAGCGGAGTATTCCCCGGATTTTGCCGCCATCGCGGAAAGCGTACGGCGGGAGGCGAAGCCCGGGGATATGATCCTCACCGTGGGCGCGGGGGACGTGTACAAGGTCGGGGAAATGCTGGCGGAGCCCGGCACGGAACCGGCGAAGGCCTGAGCCCGAGAAAACCGGAGAACAGCGAAGCTTCGCCCGGGAGCTCTCCTCTGAGGAGAGTCGTCCCGGGCGGTTTTTCTGCGGAAAAAGCCGGATTCTACCCGGAAGGGGTGTTCTTTTTCCCCCGGAAATGGTACGATCCTGCTGCAAGGGAGGGAGCATCCTGTGGACCTGCTGAAAATCGGAAGGTTTATCGCGGAGCGGAGGAAGACCTTGGGGCTGACCCAGAAACAGGTGGCGGAGAAGCTGGGGATGAGCGACAAATCCGTCTCCAAGTGGGAGCGCGGCGTCTGTCTGCCCGATGTATCCGTGTACCAGGAGCTCTGCGATATTCTGGGTATCAGCATCAATGAATTCCTGGCGGGGGAGCCCATCAGCCGGGAGGAACTGGAGAAACGGTCTGAGGACAACCTGATCCAGGTGACCGCAGAGGGAAAACGGCGGCAGAAAAAGCTGAAGGGGATCGCCGCGATCCTTCTGGCGGTGGCGGTCCTGGCGCTGGCCGTCACGGGCTGGGTCCTCTTCCGGGACAAGGGGCCGGGAAACTACGTCGCCGCCCTGGATCGGGAAAGCCCGGAGCAGAGAACAGCGGAGCTCCTTTCCGGCGTGGACGGCGCCTTCCTCTACCGGTATGAAACAAAGGCCCCGTATCGGAGGCTTACCTTGACGGCATATCTCTACCGCAAGGGGGAGCCGGCTGACCATCAGGAGCTCGCCATAGAGAACGACGGCCCGCATCCTTCGGCAAGGGGAATGATCGTTCTGCTCCCCGACTTTTCCCGATTCTCTGTCAAAGTGATCCTGGCGGACGAAACCGGCAAGCTGTCCACGGAGCTCCCGATCCTGGAGGAGGCGGAGGGAAGGGAGTATTATGGCCGCGCTTCCGTCCGGATGGAGGGGACGCAGTCCATCCGCTTCGGGGAGGAGATGGGGCTGCTGGCCCTGATCTATGATCCAAAGGAAATGCGGGTAACGGACATCCGGTCCCTGGAGCAGGGGGATTTCTCCGGCGAGAACGAATACCTGTATTTCTTCACCGCCCGGTTCGACAAATAAGGGCGAACAAAGAAAAGAGCGCGGAAGGCCGGCCTTCCGCGCTCTTCATATTCCAGACTGTCAGTCCTTCAGCCCCTGCTGCTCCCGCTCCCGGTAGGCGTCCTTCCGGGACAGGTTCAGGCGGCCGCGCTCATCCACGCCCAGGCACTTGACCCAGGTCATGTCCCCCACATTCAGCACATCCTCCACCTTTTCGGTGCGCTTGAACTCCAGGTCCTTGATGTGGACCATGCCCTCCTTGCCGGGCACCAGCTCCACAAAGGCGCCGATGGGGATGATCCGGGTGACCTTGCCGTAGTACAGAGCGCCGGTCTCCGGCACGAAGACGATGGCCTCCACCATCTGCATGGCCTTCTTGCAGTTTTCGATATCCAGGGAGGAGAAGTAGACCATGCCGTCCTCCTCCACGTCCACCTTGGCGCCGGACTCGGCCACGATCTTCTGGATGGTCTTGCCGCCGCTGCCAATGACCTCCCGGATCTTGTTCACATCGATGCGCATGCTCAGCATCTTGGGCACGGTGGGGGCCAGCTCCGCCCGAGGCTCGGGGATGACGGGGAGCATGATCTCGTCCAGGATCTGGATCCGGGCCTCCCGGGTGATGTCCAGAGCGCTGCGGATGACCTCGGGAATGAGGCCGTCGTTCTTCAGGTCCATCTGGATGGCGGTGATACCGGCCTTGGTGCCGGCTACCTTGAAGTCCATCTCGCCGTGGAAGTCCTCCACGCCCTGAATATCGATAAAGGTGTTCCACTTATCCCCATCGGAGATGAGGCCGCAGGAGATGCCGGCAACCGGAGCCTTGATGGG
>JAFWOX010000079.1 GCA_017545325.1 Oscillospiraceae bacterium
GGCGGTACCGGTCCAGGTCCATATCCCGGAGCTTTTCCTCTCCGAAATACACGTCCCCCTCCGTGGGGAGGTCCAGCCCCGCCAGCATGCTCAGCAGGGTGCTTTTTCCGCTGCCGCTGGGACCGATGACGGCGTACATCTGCCCGGTCTCAAATTCGCAGCTGGCCCCCTTCACCGCCGGAGCCTCGGCCCCCCGGTAGGTATAGGTCACGTTTTCCAGTCGAATGATGGACATGGGATTACCTCCTTGTTCAGGCTCCCTCTCTGAGAGAGCTGGCGCGGAGCGCCTGTGGGAGCGCCGCTCCTTGAAGCTCTTTCGTTAAAGCAGCTTGTCGTTACGCTCCCTCAGTCATCCCGCTTCACGGGCTGACAGCCCCCTCGGTGAGGGGGCCTGATTCCTATTCTTTCACCTGCAGCAGTTCCAGTACATTCCGGCGCGTCACGCTCACTGCCGCGGCCTCCGTGCCCATGGCGCAGGCCAGGAGGTGGGCGGCGGTGTAGACCGCGATCAGCCCCGCCACGGCGGTGAGGGCATTGCCTTTGGTCAGCACCAGGGCGGCGACGGCCAGGCACAGACCCAGGAGGCAGAGGAAGATCTGCTCCAGACTGAGCATGGCCCGGGTCCGGCGCTTGGTGGTCCCCAGTACCCGGAGGAGGGAGGCCTCCCTGGCGCTTTGGAGGATGATCCCCGCCGGGAGAACGCCCCCCAGGATCAGAGCCAGGGCAAAGGCGATGGGGTACAGCAGCTCCAGCAGCCGGTAGGTCTGGTATACCCGGTCCGCCTCGGCGGTATCCAGGGAGAAGGAGCCGGGGCGGTTTTCCAGCAGCCGGAACACCCAGGACCGGAATTCCGTGGCCTTGTGGTAATCCACCAGGGTGAACTCCGCCTTATCCAGAGGAATATAGTCCGAAAACATGGAGCCGAAGTGCCTGCGGGAGGCCACTGGGGCGTAGAAGGTCTTGCCCTCCTCCTCCGCAATGCCTGCCACGATGAAGTGGTGGGTATACTTGTGGTAGATCACGTTCACCAGCTCTTCCTCCGTGGCGTCCGGGTGGCTGTCCCGCAGGATGCTGATGTACCCGCCGCTGCAGATCTCCCCCCGGGAGCCCAGCTCGTAGCCAAGCTCGTCGGCCAGCTCCCTGGATACCACGCAGAAAGCCATCTCCTCGGAAAACATCTCCGGCCCCTTGTCCTCCCGCCAGGTGATCTCCGCATCAGTGACCCTGGAGATATCGTTGGTGAGGATGAGGGTGTCCGTCACGAAGTTGCTCTCGCACCCGATGCGCTTATAGAAATAAAAGGGATCCCGAACGTAGCCGGTCTTTTCCACATCCTTGGCCCGGTTGTCGGAGAAGCCGTTGAGGAAGCGGGGGTGGACCTCGATATTCTGATACAGGTCCCGGTAGGTGCTTCGCAGCAGGGTGAAGAAGCCCATGGAGAAGCAGAGCACCAAGCTCAGGGCCAGGCTGAGGACGGTCTTGGCAGGCGTGCGCCGCAGATGCTTCCCCACGTAATTTAAGGTATGCCGCAGTCCCGTGCGGGGCCGGTACTCCAGGGGTTCCAGCACCGGCAGGGGGGCCAGGGCGACCTCCTCCGTGAGCTCCGGGGGCAGCTCTTTCCGCTTCCCCACGTTCCGGTTCACACTCCCCTGCAGCAGCTCCAGGGGCGGAAGCTGCGCCACCCTTACCAGGGCAGCCCAGGCCAGGATCAGCAGCAGCACCAGGCTCCCGCAGAAGCCCGCCAGGAGGACGGGCACGGGGACGGTGGTATCCATGGTGAGGCCCAGGGCGGCGAACTCGGCGGCGTTGGCCGAGGCGGCATAGCGGGTATAGATCACCGCGCCGATGCTGCCCAGGAGCACCGCGGGCACTGCCAGGGCGAAGAGGGGGAAGAGGAGGGCCTTCTTGGCCTCCCCCGCAGGGCAGCCCAGGGCCCGCATGACGGCGAATTCCTTCTTCTTCCGCAGGATATACAGGTACACCGTGAGGAGAAGCACCAGCACGGCGGAAACGGTAAAGGCAACCAGCTTCACCAGGGTGAGGCCCCCGGCCTGGGTGAGCTGCTCCCGCACCGCGGGCCAGCCCCCGTCGGAGAAGCGGACGATATAGCCCATATCCAGAAGCTGAGGCAGCACCTCATCCCGGAAGGGGATGATGCTGTCCGCGTCCTCAATGAGGAAGCTCACCTCCGTGGGCTTCACCTCGTGGTTTGCGATGTCCGCCGTCTCCGGCAGGAAGGACAGGGGCACGAACACGGCGTTATCCCCGTAGGCCCAGAAGCGTTCCTCGCTGCTCACCCGGTCCAGGCTGCTCTCCGTATAGGTGCCCACCACGGTGAAGGTCTGGGGGGTCCAATTCTCCGCGTACCGCAGGTCGGAATAAGCCACGGCCCCGAAGGTGCACAGGGGCTCCAGGAGCTTGTCCCCCAGCTTGAGGCGGAAGCTGTCCCCCAGCTCCAGGCCATAGAGCTGGGCCATACCCTCCGGGATGACGCACACGGGCTTGCCCATGTCCTCCAGGCCCAGGATGCGTCCCTGGGCCAGCTGGAGCTGCCCGTCCTGGTAACGCTTGAGGCTGGCCATATCCTCCAGGTAGTGGATATCCAGGGTGTGCTTGTCCGTTTCGATGATCTCCATCATCCGCCGGAGACCGGCGAATTCCGGTGTATCCAGGTAGTCCTCCACGCCCTCCGGGACGGGGGTGGTGTAGTCGCAGAGGCCGTAGAGGGAATCGTCCCCCAGGTGGGTGTAGGGTATGGTCCAGAAGTAGGATTCGTCCAGAATGCCCGAAGCGTTCACCTGCTGCACGTCCACGGTAGCCACAAAGACGTAGCGCTTTCCCTTCTCCAGGCCCATGAGCGACTCCGCGTTCACCCAGTTTCTGGTGTAACCGTTGATTGTCCCATGTCCGTAGACCGTTCTCGGCAGATTGTCCGCCCGCTCCGGAAAAGTGGCGTAGGCCTCCACGCAGAGCCTCTTCTTTTCGATGTAGGCCCGGTTCTGCTTCAGGTCCTCCTCGTCCCCCGCCAGCACTTCCACGTCGTCCAGCCGCAGCTCCACCGTGGAGCCATAGGTATATTCAGGATTCAGTGTACTCAGGTCCAAGTTGGAGCCGTTGTAGGTGCCCGCGATAACGACACGCTTGGTGCTGTTCAGGTTGATACCGGTGAGGAGGCTGCGGTAGATATAGATCCGACGATAGTCCGAAAGGCCCCCGGTCATATACCGCTGCTCCGCCCGGGTCACATAGGGGAGGGCGGAGAGGGTCTTGATTTCCTCCGCCGTCAGGGTTTTGGTGTGGTAAAGCTCATAGGGGGGCTCCCCTGTCCAGGCGGGATTGCTCTTTGGGTCGGAGAGGAAAAAGTACATGGCCCTAGCCTCCGCCAGCTGATCCTCACCGTGCATGACGCTGAAATACCCGTGGTACTGGCTATAGGTCTTATCATACTCCCGCCGGGTCATGGCATAGTCCAGCAGGTTATACAGAAACAGAAAGGACGCCGCGGCGATGAGGAGCAGGGTGACGGCGGTCTTCACGGGGCTGCGCAGGAGCATGCGGATCGAGGTGGATTTTTTCATGGCGGTTCCTCCCTTGCCGTACAGTTCGGTGAGCGTCCCGGCGCGAGTCAGGATCAGCGCCGGGAGATCCCCGTCGAGCCGGTAGATCAGGTACTGATCCGGGGAAACCCGGCACTCCCGGTACCCGGCCCAACGGCCGGAGAGGGGCCGGTCCCGGTTTTCCCGGGACGGGGTCTCCCCCTCCGCCAGGGCGGAGATCAGGGCGTCCAGGGGGCGCATATCCCCCTCCCGCTCCATGGCCCGCCGATAATCCCGTTTGAACTGGGGGGTGGGTTTGACGGTATACTTCATGCTTACCCTTTCAGGTCCCTGAACAGGGCTTCCCGATCCTCATATCCCTTTGCCTCGGGATCCCGGGCGATGCGCTCCGCCTCCCGCAGGGCGGCGGCGGTTTCCTTATTCGGCCGCTCCAGCCGGATCTCGAAGGGGATCCTCCCCTCCCGCAGGGACTGGCGGACAAAGATATTGAAGGCGGTAGTCAGATTCATGCCCAGCTCCCCGAACAGGGCCTCCGCCTGCGCTTTCAGCTCCGTATCCATACGGATGCTGATATTCGTGGTCGTTCCAGCCATACCCAGGCCTCCTTGCAGATATTTTCCTTTATATTACTTTATTTGCACGAAAAATACAATATATTGCACGAAATATTACACGGTTTTTTAGGATTTCCGGTCAATTTCCGGGCAGCTCGGAGGTCCCGGGGGCAGGGAGTCGGACTGATCGGAACTTTTTTCAACTTCCGGCTTGACTTTGGAACAGTACCAAGGTTTATAGTTATTCTGTATGAATGTGAAGACCCCTTTTTACGATGACACCATCACTAACGATCAGGAGGAGTGAAGCTGATTTGGAAAAGGTGTACACCAATCTGACCACCGGCGGCCCGATCTCCGTATACGTGGAGGACGGGAAGATCACCCGCGTCCGCCCGCTCCAGGTGCCCGAGGAGGATTATCCCAAGGCCTGGACCGTTGAGGACCGGAACGGCAAGAAGTATTCTCCCCCCAAGGCCATGCGGATCGCCCAGAATATCCTGGCGGAGCGGAACCGTCTGTATTCCGAGGACCGCATCCTCTACCCCATGAAGCGGGTGGACTGGGACCCCAAGGGAGACCGGAACCAGAAGAACCGGGGCAAATCCGGTTTTGAGCGCATCTCCTGGGACGAAGCTGCCACCATCATCGCCGACGAGATCAACCGTCTGGCTCCCATGGGCCCGGACGGCAAGCGGGACGGCCACGCCATCACCGCCATCACCGGCTCCCACCACAACTGGGGCATCGTGGGCTACAAAATGGCTCCCTTCGGCCGGTTCTTCGGCATGATCAACTACACCCCCATTCTGGATAACCCGGATTCCTGGGAAGGCTGGATGTGGGGCGCCCCCCATATGTGGGGCTTCTACTGGCGTCTGGGCCAGCCCGAGCAGTTCGACCTGCTGCAGGACGCCCTGAAGCACACCGACATGGTGGTCTTCTGG
This sequence comes from Oscillospiraceae bacterium, assembly GCA_017545325.1. The sequence continues at coordinate 5,059 of JAFWOX010000079.1, forward strand.
TCCAATGACCCGGACAGCACCCATGGCATCTACTCCGGCCAGGAGAGCAACATTTGGCGCGTCTGGCTGAAGGAGATGGGCATGAAGTGCGTCTTCATCGATCCCTTCTACAACTATACCAACGCCGTGATGGACGGCACCTGGTTCGCCCCCCGGCCCGGCACCGATACCGCCCTGGCGGCGGCCATCGCCTACACCTGGTTCGAGGACGATACCTATGACCATGATTATGTGGAGCGGAAGACCATCGGCATCGAAGAGTTCCGCGCCTATATCATGGGCCAGGAGGACGGCGTGCCCAAGACCTGCGAATGGGCCGCCGAGAAGACCGGCATCCCCGCCCGGCGCATCCGCGCCCTGGCCAAGGAATGGGCCAGCAAGCGCGTCGCCCTGGCCGGCGGCGTCCGGGGCGGCGAAGGCTCCGCCTGCCGTACCGCCTACGGCACCGAGGAAGCCCGCTTCCTCATCGCCCTGTGCGCCATGCAGGGCTTCGGCAAGCCCGGCGTCTCCATCTGGGGCACCACCATGGGCGCGCCGGCGGACTACACCTGGTTCCCCGGCTATGCCGAGCCGGACAGCCAGATGGGCAAGAGCCCCGCGGCGGAGCGGAAGCTCGCCGCAGAGGGCACCATCAAGCAGCGCCTGTACCGCCTGACCTACCCCGAAGCCATCATCGAGGGCCATGGGGACTTCATCGGCGACGGCTTCTGCGGCAAGAGCATCGAGCAGCAGTTCAACCGCAACACCTACCCCATCGAGGGCAAGGTCAAGATGCTGTGGCGGTACGGCGGCTCCTTCATGGGCACCATGACCGAGACCAACCGCTACGTCAAGCTGTATCAGTATGACGGCCCCAACGCCCTGGAGACCGTGGTCAACCAGGACTGCTGGTGGTCCGGCGAGACCCCCTACGCGGACATCATCCTCCCCGCCTGCACCAACCTGGAGCGCAACGACCTGGGCGAATGGAGCGTGGGCGGCGGCTACACCACCCATGCGGAGATCGGCAACAACTGGCGCGTCATCGTCCGGGAAATGAAGTGCGTGGAGCCCGTGGGCGAGAGCAAGTCCGACTATGCCATCTTCTCCCTCATCGCGGAGAAGCTGGGCCAGGGCCAGCTCTATACCGAGGGCAAGACCGAGGACGACTGGGGCGAGGCCTTCTGGAACCTGAGCGAGCTGAGCAAGCGCTGCAGCTGGGAGGAGTTCTGCAAAAAGGGCTACTATATCGTCCCCGTGCCCGAGGATTATGAGGAGCACCCCGCCTTCCGCTGGTACTACGAGGATCGGGACTGCGACACCCAGGACTACCTGAACCCGAAGATCAAGGCCGTGAACAACATGAACAGCATGGAGCCCACCGAGCACTCCAAGGAGCTGGGCACCTACTCCGGCAAGATCGAGTTCGCCTCCGAGGACCTGAAGAAGCTCTCCCCCGACGACGACGAGCGTCCTCCCGTTCCCCACTATATCCCCTCCTGGGAGGGCCACGAGACGGAGCTGTACAAGAAGTATCCGCTCCAGATCATCTCTCCCCATCCCCGCTTCAGCTTCCACACCCACTATGACAAGCACGCCAGCTGGCTGAACGAGATCCCGGTGCACCGGGTCATCAAGGACGGCTACGCCTACTGGCCCGCCCGCATCAACCCCAAGGACGCGGCGGACCGGAACATCAAGAACGGCGATCTGGTGGAGCTGTACAACGACCGCGGCAGCGTCATCTGCATCGCGGACGTGACCTACCGGGTGCCCGTGGGCGTCATGCACTCCTACGGCTGCTCCGCCAAGTACGATCCCCTGGTGCCCGAGGTCGGCGCCACCGACCGCGGCGGCTGCGTGAACATCCTCACCAACAAGCGGATGCTCTCCAAGAACGCCCCGGGCATGGCCCCCAACTCCTGCCTCATCGAAGTCCGCAAGTGGGAAGGCTGAAAAACGAGAATCTGAACAGAAGGAGTGAAATGATCCGTGCGATACGGTTTTGTCTTTAACGTTGAGCGGTGCAACGGCTGCTACTCCTGCTTCCTGGCCTGCAAGGACGAGCATACCGGCAACTGCCATAAGCCCATCTGCGCCCCCACCTGCGAGGGCGTGAACCTGATGAAGCTCAACGAGATCGAGTACGGCACCGGCAGCAAGGTGAAGGTGGACTATGTCAACACCATCTGCCAGCAGTGCGCCAATCCCGCCTGCATGCGGAAGTACCCCGACCAGGTGTACAAGCGGCCCGACGGCATCGTCATCATCGACCCGGAGAAGGCCAAGGGCAACAAGGACATGGTCAACGCCTGCCCCTACGGCGCCATCTTCTGGAACGAGAAGGAGCAGCTTCCCCAGAAATGCACCATGTGCGCCCATATGCTGGACGCCGGGGAAAAGGTCACCCGCTGCAGCGAGTGCTGCCCCAACCAGGCCATCCTCTTCGGTGACCTGGACGATCCCAAGAGCGAGATCAGCCTGTATGTGGCCGAGCACAAGGACGAGCTGGAGCAGCTGAAGCCCCAGCTGGGCCTGGGCCCCGCTCACTACTACCGCCGCCTGCCCAAGCCCTTCATCTGCGGCGAGGTCATCTGCGCCAAGTGCGGAGAGGACATCAAGGGCGCGAAGGTCACCGTCACCTGCAAGGAGACCGGAAAGGTCTTCGTGACCGAGACCGACTTCCTGGGGGACTTTGAGGTCCGCGGCCTGCCCACCAACAAGTTCTTCACCGTGAAGATCGAGAAGGAGGGCTACCAGACCAAGGAGCTGGAGTGCCGCACCGCCGCCGCGGTGAACCTGGAAGAGATCTGCCTGGAAAAGAAATAAGCGTCAGAATTCCCGCGCCGGGCTGAGCCCGGTGCGGGTTTTCCCCGCAGCTCCCAAAATCTTATCATTTTGCAGAGGAAGAGACATGAAAGAACTGAGAGAAGTCGTTATCGTCGACGGCTGCCGCACCGCGGTGGGCAGCATGGGCGGCGCCCTGAAGCCCCTCCACGCCCTGGACCTGGCCACCTGCGTGCTCAAGGGCACCCTGGACCGCACCGGCCTGGATCCCAAGGAAGTGGACGAGGTCATCCTGGGCCAGTGCCGCCAGACCTCCGATGAGCCCAATATCGCCCGGGTAGCCGCCCTGAAGGTGGGCATCCCCGAGTCCGTCCCCGCCTATACCGTCATGCGTCAGTGCGCCTCCGGCATGACCGCCGTGCAGAACGGCGCCATGGAGATCATGACCGGCCAGAGCGACGTGGTCCTGGCCGGCGGCACCGAGAGCATGTCCAACGCCGTGTTCTATGTCCGGGACGCCCGCTGGGGCGTGGGCACCGGCAACGTGGAATTTGTGGACGCCCTCACCGAGGGCCAGTTCCAGAGCCAGCCCCCCGAGACCTACGGCCGCTACAACATGGGCGCCACCGCCGAGAACATTGCCGAGAGCATGGGCATCACCCGGGAGGAGCAGGATGAGTTCTCCTACCGCAGCCAGAGGCTGGCCATCGAGGCCATCGACGCCGGCCGCTTCAAGGAGGAGATCGTTCCCATCACCGTTCCCCAGGGCCGGAAAAAGCCCCCCATCGTCTTTGATACGGACGAATTCCCCAAGCGGGACACCAGCCTGGAGAAGATGGCAAAGCTGAAGCCCTGCTTCAACATCAAGCACTCCGAGGACGGCAAGCTCTGGAACGACTCCGCTCTCACCGGCACCGTCACCGCCGCCTCCTCTTCCGGCCGGAACGACGGCGCCAGCATCCTCACCCTCATGAGCGCCGAGAAGGCCAAGGAGCTGGGCCTGAAGCCCATTGCCAAGATCATCGGCATGGGCGTTGCGGGCGCCGATCCCAAGATGATGGGTCTCGGCCCGGTGTACGCCGTGCCCAAGGCCCTGAAGGACGCCGGCCTCACCATGGACGATATCCAGCTCATCGAGCTGAACGAAGCCTTTGCCGCCCAGAGCTTGGGCTGCATCAAGGGGCTCCACTGGGAAGACAAGATGGATATCATCAATGTCAACGGCGGCGCCATCGCCCTGGGCCATCCCGTGGGCTCCTCCGGCAGCCGGATCATCATCACCCTGATGTATGAGATGAAGCGCAGGGGCCTGAAGTACGGCCTCGCCACCCTCTGCATCGCGGGCGGCATGGGCCAGGCTACCGTGATCGAAATGTGCGACTGATCTCCGCGTAAGCGGCTGGATTTCAGCAAATAACATTTATAGAAAGGATGTATTTGTTATGGATTTCTCCAAGCTGTTTGACCTGACCGGGAAGAACGCCATGATCGTCGGCGGCGCCGGCGGACTGGGCAAGCTGGTGGCCGAGGCTTTCGCCGTTGCCGGCGCCAAGGTCTGCATCGCCTCCCGCACCGAAGAGAAGCTGAAGGCTGCCTGCGAAGAGCTGGCTGCCAAAACCGGCAAGGAATTCAAGTACTACGTGATGGACGCCGGCGTCGAGGCGCAGGTCGAGGCCGTTGCCAAGCAGGCCAACGCCGACTTCGGCCACATCGACATCCTGGTCAACTCCCAGGGCGTCAACAAGAAGTTCCCCGCGCTGGAGTTCCCCATGGACATTTTCGACTCCGTCATGCATGACGACGTGGCCAGCATCCTCATGACCTGCAAGCACTTCGGCAAGTACATGAAGGAGAACGGCTACGGCAAGATCGTGAACGTCTCCTCCGTGCGCGGCCGCATCGCCACCAAGGGCCCCGGCAACGCCGCCTACTGCGCCGCCAAGGGCGCCGTGGATATGCTGACCAAGCAGCTGGCCTCCGAGTTCGGCCCCTACGGCATCACCGTCAACGCCTTCGGCCCCAACATCATGAAGACCCCCATGATGACCAAGGTCTTTGAGATGCGCGCCAAGGAAGCGGGCATCACCGTGGATCAGTACCTGGCCAACCAGGCTGCCAGCCTGCCCCTGCGCCGGATGTCCGACCCCGATGACTGCGTGGGCACCGCCCTCTTCCTGGCCGCCCCCGCCTCCGACTTCCTCACCGGCAACCTGCTCTACCCCGACGGCGGCCTCACCGCCATCGGCTGAGCCGAAAAAACGCCGGGCGGCCGCATAAGCAGCCGCCCGGCACAGGGGACGCTCTATTCGATGGGGAGCCAGACCTCAAAATACCCGGCCAGCTGGCCGTTCTCCTCCCGCACGCTGCACACCAGGTTGCCCATGGCCCCGTCGGAAACGGTATAGCCGTTTTTTTCCGCGTAGTCCAGCATGAAGGCCAGGTGCCGGGGACTGAAGGCGTTCTTCCCCACGCTGCGGAAGGCGGAATGGATGCTCCTTCGGCTCACCAGTCGTCTCACCGGGGGCTTGACGGCAACCTCCAGCTCCTCCGCATATTTCACGCTGAGGGAAAAGCCCCAGGCGAAATCGTCCCCGTCCCCCAGGAGCCCGTCCTGCGGGATCTCAAAATACCGCTGGGTAAAGGGCATATAGTCCAGCCACTGGCGGCTGAGCTTCTGGAGCTCCGGCCGGTTATCGTAATCGTAATTGAAGCGGTTGAGATAACAGATGACCTCGGGGCTGTCCTCCACCCGGCAGATGCCGAGACAAGCCTTCACCCGCTGCACTGCATCCTGATACTGGCGCAGCCGCTCCAGCAGCAGCTCCTGCCGGCGAATGCCCGCAGCCAGCTCATCCCCCTTTTCCTCCAGCAGAGAGCTCAGATCCCCGTGGTAACAGTCCGTTACCATGTAGGCCACCTGGGGGATGCCGAAGCCGAAGCGCTTGTACCAGAGGCAGTCGATGAGGAAGTTGATGTCCCAGGTGTCGTAATACCGATAGTCGTTGGTCTTGTCCTTCTGGGGCGTCACCACCCCCTTCTTCTCGTAATACCGGAGAAGGTCCGTGGAAATGCCCAGGATACGGGCCACATCCCCGATCTTATACCGCACGGCAAACCCCTCCCTTGACAGCGAAATTTTCTTTTCAGTATAGCAAACATTTTTCGTCAAATCAAATCCACAATTCTGAACAGGAGGAAAAATATCATGGCGTACATGCCCCTTGACAAGTCCAAGCTCTACCTTGAGACCGACAAGATGACCAAAATCTGGGACCTCAGCCAGCCCTGGGGCTGGGACACCCCCCTGTGGCCCTTCCCCGGCGCCCGCTCTGACCTGCAGTTCCCCCGCGGCCAGTACCTGGAGCGCTTCCACAAGCGCACCAACACCTACACCGGCACCCTGCATGCCGCCACCCACTGCGACGCCCCCAACCACACCCTGCATGAGGAAGAGGTCGACCGGGCCCGCTACGGCTACACCCTGGCCGAGATGAAGCTGGAGCATGCCATCGGCACCGGCGTCATCGTCGACCTGACCTGGATGTACGACGAGTTCGAGAAGGCCTTCAACGCCGCCGGCGGCGACCCCGCCAAGATGGGCGAGTTTGCCGAGTACCCCGGCAAGAAGGGCGCCATCTGGCACATCATCACCCCCGAGGACGTGCAGAAGGCTCTGGATAAGGACGGCCTGGAGATCCGCCCCAACGACTTCGTGGTGCTGAACACCGGCTTCCATCGCTTCTGGCGCATCAACAACGATAAGTACTTCAACTACTATCCCGGCAACGGCCCCGAGCTGGCCAAGTGGCTGATGTACGAAAAGAAGATCAAGGCCATCGCCGGCACCTACGGCGCCTCCGATTCCTGCGTATGGCACTATCCCTGCAAGGAGCAGATGCCCTGGCTGTACACCAACTACAAGCTGGCCACCGGCCGGGATATCGACGTGGATTACCCCGACTATGAGCCCTGCCACCGTCTCTTCGGTCAGCATGGCCTCATGGCCATCGAGAATGCCGGCGGCGACATCGACCAGGTCACCGGCAAGCGCATGATCATCGCCGCCTTCCCCTTCCGCTGCGAGGCTGCCGACGGCGGCATGGTCCGTCTCGTTGCCTGGGAAGAGGGCTCCTTCTAAGTTATCGGCGGTTCCCGGCCGGGGTCTCCGGACCCCGGCGCGGGATCGGACGCAGGGCGTCCACCCAACACTTTTCTGATCAAAAAGGAGCGGTTCCCCCGGCCGGGAACCGGTATTATGCATGAAAACCTTTGATGATATCAAGCGGATCACCGTGCTGGGCGCCGGCACCATGGGCCCCGGCATCGCCCAGACCTTTGCCATGGGCGGCTACGAGGTGGTCATGTGGACCCGGAGCGAGTCCACCCGGGAGAAGGCCAAGGCCAGTCTGCGCACCAGCCTGGAGACCTTCGCCGAGGAAGGGGAGATCCGGCCCGAGGATGTGGACGCCATTTTCGCCCGCACCCATTTCGAGCTCACCGTGGAGGAAGCGGTAAAGGGCGCCGACTTTGTGATGGAGACCATCGTGGAGAAGAAGGAGGCCAAGGAGGAGCTTTATGCCCAGCTGGCCCGGATCCTGCCCAAGGATGTGATCGTTGCCTCCAACACCTCCGCCCTGAATATTTTTGAAATCGTGCCCGAGGCGCTGCTGCCTCAGCAGATCATCTGCCATTGGTATGCGCCTCCCCAGCTCATCCCTCTGGTGGAGGTAGTCAAGAGCGAGCAGGCTCCCCAGGAGTATGCGGATATCGCCGTGAAGCTCCTGCAGAAGTGCGGAAAGACCGCCGTGCTCATGAAGAAGTTCATCCGCGGCTATATCGTGAACCGGCTGCAGCAGTGCCTGAACCGGGAGGTTTTCTACCTGCTGGATAACGGCTACTGCGATGCTGAGGCGGTGGATCTGGCGGCGAAGGCCTCCTTCATCCCCCGGGCCGTGGTCCTGGGCCTGCTGAAGCGGGCGGACTTCGGCGGCCTGGATATGACCGCCAACAACTACCGGAATCACAGCTACACCATGCCTGAGCACGGCGACGAAATGCCCAAGAGCCTGGAGGCGCTTGTGGACGCCGGCAATCTGGGCATCAAGACCGGCAAGGGCTTCTACGACTACACCGGCGTGGATATCGAGGCCCTGAAGGTCAAGCGGGACAAGCAGCTTTTCGAGGTGTTCCGCCTGGCCAAGAAATTCCTGGACGACCCCGTCTGATCAACCTTCACGAATCGAAAGGAAAAAACACAAGATGTCTAAGAGCAACAAGATCATGATCCAGGTCTGCCTGTGCGGCGCCGGCACCAAGAAGGCCCAGGCTCCCACCGTGCCCTACACCGCCGCCGAGCTGGCGGAGCAGATCGTCGCCTGCGCCAAGGCCGGCGCCAGCATCGCCCACATCCATGTCCGGGAGGACAAGATCGTCAACGGCGAGATGCAGATCGGCTACAAGTCCATGAGCCTGAAGGCCTTCACCGACGCGGTGGAGATGACCCGGGAAGCCTGCAAGAAGGCGGGCGTGGACATCATCATCAACCTCACCACCTCCGGCGGCGAGTACGAGGACTACAAGCGGCTCCAGCACCTGGGCGCCCTGAAGCCCGAGATGTGCTCCTTCGACCCCAACACCATCAACTGGGCCAACAGCTATATCTTCGAAAACAGCCCCCGCTTCCTGAACAAGCTCAGCGAGGAAGTGGTAAAGCATGACGTGAAGCCCGAGTTCGAGGTCTTCGACACCGGCCATATCGACAGCGTCATGTACTATGTGAACAAGTGGAACATCCCCCAGCCTCCCCACATCCAGTTCATCATGGGCGTCGGCGGCTCCATGCCCGGGGACGCCTTCAACCTGGCTTTCCTGGTGAGCAAGCTGCCCAAGGGCGCCACCTGGTCCGTCTCCGGCATCGGCAAGGCCCATATGCCCATGATGCTGGCCGGCCTGGCTCTGGGCTGCGACGGCCTGCGGGTCGGCCTGGAGGACAACGTCATGTTCGGCAAGAACCCCGACGGCTCCAAGGATATCGCCACCAATCTGCGCCTGGTGGAGCGTGCCGTGCAGCTGGCCAAGCTGGCCGGCCGCGAGATCGCCACCGCGGACGAGGCCCGTGAGATCCTGGGCATCACCCGCCACTGCCTGCGGGACGAGGTCACCGGTCCCATCACCTATACGGAATAAAGCTTCGCTTCACCCGGGACCCGCGTTACCGGGCTCCCGGGTGAGAAGGATGCACTCCGCTCCCCGCACTCGCTGTGCTCGCACAGTCCGCTCCGTGAGAGGTATTTTTGGGCAGAAATGAATTCCGCCCAAAAATATTCCGATTTTATTCGCGCCTGCGGGCGCGAACTCTGCGAGGCATCCGGACAGTTGTTCATCTACTATAACAACGAGAAAGGAACGATCCAACCTTGCCTAAGAACAAAGTCGTGACCCTTGAGCAGGCTATGGAAAAATGCTTCGACGGCATGACCGTACTGCTCCCCGGCTTCGTCAACTGCGGCGTTTCCGAAACGCTCATCGACGGGCTGATGAAGAAGGGCGTTAAGGACCTGAACATCATCTCCAACAACACCAGCATCAAGGGCCAGGGCATCGGCCGTCTGGTCCATGACAACCGCATCAAGCACATCACCTGCTCCCATATCGGCAACAACACCGAAACCGTGGAGAAGGTGGTGGCCGGCGAGATCAACATCACCTTCGTACCCCAGGGCTCCCTCTGCGAGAAGACCCGCGCCGGCGGCGCGGGCATCGGCGGCATCCTGACCCCCACCGGCGTGGGCACCCCCATGCAGGAGGGCAAGCAGCTGCTGGAGTGGGACGACGAGGCCGGCCGGTACAAGTTCGTCAGCCCCGAGGATCCCATCAAGGGCAAGCGCTTCATCCTGGAGCTCCCGCTCCATGGCGACGTATGCTTCATCCATGCCTGGAAGGCGGACAAGATGGGCAACGTGGTGTACCACCGCACCGCCCGCAATTTCAACGAGCCCTTTGCCACCGCGGCTGACTGGGTCATCTGCGAGGCGGAAGAGATCGTGGAAGTGGGCGAGCTGGATCCCGACATGATCAATACCCCCGGCGCGCTGGTGGATATGGTCGTGCAGGCCCGGAAAGTGGAGGGTTGAGAACATGGATGCGAAACAGTATATCGCCAAGCGTACCGCGAAGTTCTTCAAGGACAATGATCTGGTGAACCTGGGCATCGGCATGCCCACCATGTGCATGGCCTATATCGACCCCAGCATCGACGTCTGGTTCCAGTCCGAGAACGGCATCATCGGCATGACCGGCGCCCCCAAGGAGGGCGAGGTCGTGGATCTGGACGTGGTGGATGCGGGCGGCTCCCCCAGCGGGATGCGCCCCGGCTCCTGCTGCTTCAGCAGCTTCACCTCCTTCGGCTATATCCGCGGCGGCCATGTGGACTACACCGTCCTGGGCGCCTATGAGGTCGATCAGAACGGCAATCTGGCCAACTGGATGATCCCCGGCAAGGCCGCCGCCGGCATGGGCGGCGCCATGGACCTGGTCACCGGCGCCAAGTGCACCATCGTCATGACCGTCCATTGCGACAAGACCGGCAAATCCAAGATCGTGCGCGAGACCAAGCTGCCCCTCACCGGCGTGGGCGTGGTGGACTATGTGGTCACCGAGAAGTGCGTTTTCCACTTCACCAAGGAGGGCATGGTCCTGGAGGAGCTGGCTCCCGGCGAGACCGTGGAGAGCATCAAGGCCATCACCGATTGCGATATGATCATCCCGGAGCACATCCGGAGCATGGAAGACTAATCAAATCATAACGAGCTCCTGCCCGGCGGGGGAACTCTGCTTTCCCCGCCGGACGAAGCCCCTGTAGCCGCCCTGAGGGCGACACAGATAAACCAAGGGGGTAACTGGATCTTGTCCGTACAGCTCATCATCATCATCGTCTACTTCATCCTTACGGTGTTGATCGGCGTCCTCTCCGGCCGGAAGACCAAGAGCGCCGCCGCCTTCACCGGCGTAGCCCTCTCCACCTTTGCCATCGTCTGCGCTTCCACCGGCGAATGGCTGGGCGGAACCGCCACCACCGGCGTCAGCGAGTACGGCTTCCTGTACGGTCTCTCCGGCTGGTGGTACACCATCGCCAACGGCATTGGCGTCCTGTTCCTGGGTCTGCTCTTCGCCAAGCTCTTCCGCTCCCTGGAGACCGGCACGGTCCCCGGCATCATTGAGAAGTTCTTCGGCGTACACGCCCGCACCGTAAGCTGCATCATCCTCACCATCGTCATGCTGGCGGTGGGCCTGAGCCAGATGATCGCCGCCGGCAAGCTGGGCGAGAGCCTGCTGGGCATCCCCTTCTGGATCAGCGCCATTGCCTTCGCCGTCATTTTCATCGTCTATACCCTGGCGGGCGGCATGAACGCCGTGGCCTCCACCAACGTGATGCATCTGATCGTCATGTACGTGGGCGTCATCATCGCCATGGTCATCGCCGTGTCCCGGGCCGGAGGCATGGATGCCTTCACCACCGGCATCAGCAACCTGCGGGCGGAAAACGGCGGCAGCTTCTGGAACATGTTCACCATCGGCGGCAGCAAGGTCTCCAGCTGGATCATCGCCTCCCTGCTGGGCGCCTGCACGGCCCAGGCCGGCCTGCAGCCCGTGCTGAGCTCCAAGAACGCCAGGCAGGCCCGGAAGGCCTGCATCATCACCGCCTTTGTGGCCGCTCCCTTCGGCTTCTTCACCGCCACCCTGGGCATGGCCGCCCGGGTCATGTATGAAAACGGCGACCTCCTCCAGGGCGTCGCCCTGAAGGAAGCCGGCAAGAGCGCCCTGCCCGAGCTGATGATGCGGGGCATGAACCCCATCGCCGGCGGTCTGGTGCTGGCGGCCATCCTGGCCGCGGTGCTGAGCACCGTCAGCCCCATCATCCTGGCCTCCGGCACCATGGTCACCCGGGACGTGTATCAACGGGTCCTCCATCCCGAAGCCAGCGACGCGCAGGTCCTGAAGATGGGCCGCATCACCACCGCCATCTCCGGCGTCATCTGCTGCGTGGGCGCCATCCTCCTGTGGAAGGCTTCCACCGTGCTGGAGCTGGTGTACGCCGCCTATTCCCTGCGGGGCGCGCTGTTCGTGGTGGTCCTCTTCGGCATTTACTGGAAGAAGTCCAGCCAGAAGGGCGCCATCGCCGCCATGATCTGCACCGCCGTGGCCGCCGTGGCCTGGGTGGCCATCAAGCTGGCCACCGGGAGCTATCCCCTCAAGTTCGGCTCCTTCGCCGTGAGCGAGACCTATATCGCGGTGGTCGTGGCCGCCGTGTGCACCATCATCTTCAGCCTGGTCTTCAAGCCCTCCGCTCTGGAGCAGTCCGAGCGGGAGCAGACCAAGAAGGCCCTGAAGGAAGCCATGGCAAAAGCGTAAAATCCCTCGGTATCCTGAATTCCTCCCGCTTTTTCGAAGTTTTTTCGGAAAAGCGGGATCTTTTTTTCAAAAACCTATTGACATTGACGCGGCGTCAAATTGTATGCTCCGGGGGAAAGGAGGGGGTAAACATGCGGAAAGCCATCGCTTTTCTTCTGATCCTTGCTCTGCTGCTCCTTCCCGGCTGCGGAAATCGGACACCGAAAAACTTCACCCCGAACCGAGACGGGACAGTGGGACGGTTCCGCTGGGGCATGACCATAGCCCAGGCCTGCCGCGTTGACGAGCGGATCGCCGCCATGTTTCCCACCCGGGTCGAGCGGCCGGATGAAAACGTGCCCGAGGGGGAGCTGTTCCGCCTGCCCCTTGAGGAGGTGACATTCCTGGGGCATCCCGCCAGTCTGGTACTGTGGTTCCAGCGCCTGCCCGAACCGGAGAAGGACGATCTTCTCCGACTTACCCGGATCGACGCTTATATGTTCCTCAAGGATGGGGAGCCGGACTACATCCCCCGGGTGGGAGACTGCTTCTCCGGGAACACCATGGCCTCCACGGGAGAGGACAGCTGGGCCTCCCCCAAGACTCTGGAGGACAAAGTCGATCGGCAGACCCTGGAGAAGACCTATCCCACCTGGTCCGCGGAAAGCCTGGACCGGATCGCCGTTCAGCCCCTGTACTCGGTCCACGCGGAAAGCCTGAACGGGCCCAGGGACGTATTCGGCTCTACCCGGGCCACCGACGGGGACCGGGAATTCAACTACATTGCCGTTGGCTACTACGCAGCCTTGGCGGAAGCTCTTGGGAAATGAAAAGGAGGATCGTATGCGCAGGTTGTTTTCCATACTGCTCATGGTTTTCCTGCTGCTCCTCCCCGGCTGCAGCAAGACGGAAGAAACTCCGCATTATACCCTGAATCCGGACGGGACCATCGGCGATCTCCGCTGGGGCATGACCTTCACCGAGGCTGCCCGGGCGGAAAAGGGCATTGCTGACATCTATCCCGGCGCTGCCTTCCTGGGCTTGCAGCCGACGGATAAGTCCATTCTCCCCATTCACCTGCCTAAAGGGGAGTTCCTGGGGATCGATACCCCCGTCATCGTGGAGCTGTACTTTCAGCGTATATCCAAGGAGAGGAACCAAACGCCCCCCCTGCGGCTGACGGAGATCCGCATCTTCATCGTCTCCATAACAGAAAAGGTTGACCTGGCAGACTGGGCCGGGGCCTGCCTCACCCGCATGGAGCCGGTGACGGAGCCGGCGGCAATCAACGCCTGGACGTCCGCCGAGACCCTGGGAGACCGGGTGCCCAGGGACATTCTGCAAGAGGCCTTCCGGTACAATACGGAAGCGTACATCGATTCTCTGTGCGGGAAAGCCCTGTACACCGCATCCACCGACACCGCAACAAGACTTTTCACCGGCGGGTATTATCAGGCCCTGGCGGCGGCGCTGGGATATTAGGTTTTTCCCATCATGAGAAAAAAACCCTTGACGACGACCCGGGGTCATCTTGTTCGTTTGGGGGGAAAGGAGGCTTACTCATGCGGAAAAGGATCGTTTTGCTTCTGTTTTTCGCCCTGCTGCTCCCGGCGGGGTGCAGTCCCAAGGTACAGAAGGACGATCGCCCTCTGACCCTGAACCCGGACGGGACCCTGGGAAACCTTCGCTGGGGAATGCGCTATGCCGAGGCAGTAAATGCGGACAGCCGCATCCGCCTGGGGACAAGCGATGATCCCAATCTGGACAGCTGCGAAGTGGAGTTTCTGGGGAAGCGGTGGACCTTGACCTTGACCTTCGGCGCCCCCGCTTATCTGAGCCCTTATGTGCAGGACGGGGTGAGCCGCCTGGGCCGCATGGAGCTCAGTCCCCTTGAGGATGGAAGCTGGGAGGAGCTGGTGGAGCCCATGGAGGCGGTGCTGGGACCCCGAAACATCACAGCCCGTTACGTGAACCCTGAATGGGACGAGGAGGGCCGCTTCACCTGTTCATCCCGGGAGGGCATCCCAAAATGGGCCTGGGCCTGGGAATCGACGGAGACCATGGGAAGTCTCCTGACCGACCGGGAGCTGGCAGCGGCCTACCCCTATGCGGAGGACCTTTCCGCCCGACGTTACGGTACGCCCCTGTTCACGGTGTACTTCCAATACCGGGACGCCCGCAGTTATACGGAATATGCCTATTGGAATGTTCAGCCGGGACATATACCGGCCCCGTCGGAAACCGGGAAGGACTTGCCCGCCATCGTCATGGAGGGCAGCTGCGCCGTGGAAGCCGGTATTCTGGCACAACTCCTGCAATCGGGGGAAACTGAGCGTCCTCCCCTCTCCCCGGGAGCTGACCTGAGCTCCGCCCGCCTGACCTGGCAGGGGGAGGATTATTTCTTCACCGGAGCTGTGCTGGATCAGCTGCCGGGGAATGGCTGGTATGACACGGCGATCCTGGTGGGGGCCGTGAAGCCCTCGGGGACCCGGGAAGAGCTCACGGGAAATCTGGACGGCTATGTGTACATGCAGCGGAATCTGCTCTTCCCCCTCTACTTCCGCTGGCGGGAATGGGATGAGGAGGCAGACGGACCGGAACCTTACCTGGAGTTTTCCATCCGGAAGGGCAGTTGAAAGAACTGAGGGGGTTTTTATGAGGAGAAGAATCTTTCATATGGCGTTAGTCCTGCTTCTGCTTTTCGCTCTGCTGCTCCCGGGCTGCGGAAACCGGGCGCCGAAGGACGATGGTCCCCTGACCATTAACCCGGATGGGACCGTCGGCCTGCTCCGCTGGGGCATGACCTGGGAGGAGGTACAGAGGGCGGACAGCCGGATCGTCTTCCCGGAGGAGGCCGGCGATGCGGATGCGGACCACGTCTCCAAAGCGGCGAACGTGGAGTTTATGGACCGCCAGGCGGGCCTGACCCTCCGCTTCATCCGCTTTCCCGAGGAGGGGGAAAACGCCCCCCGCCGCCTGTACATGATCCATATCTTTTCCAACCTCAAGGCCGGGGAGCCGGACTACATCCCCCTGGTGAAGGCCTGTCTCACCAGCGACACCGTGGAGGTGGGCCGTCAAAGGCGGGGCTCCGGGGAATGGGGTTCCACCGAAACCCTGGAGGACTGCATACCCCGGGACAGGCTGGATGCGCTTTATCCCGAATGGGCGGAGCTCACCGAGGAGGACCGGGCCACGAAGCACCACCTGTGGCGGGTGGGGGCACTGAGCACCCGGGGCCCCTATGACGCGGGGGGCATGCCTGCCATCACCGGAGATCGGGAATTTATCTACAACGCCATGGGCTACTATCTGATCCTGGCGGATATCCTGACGAGGAGGGGATGAACCATGCGACGTCTTCTTGCCCTGCTGCTGGTTTTCGCCCTGCTCCTGCTCCCCGGCTGCGGCAAAAGGGCCGATTCTCCCCGGGCGTATACCCTGAACCCGGACGGGACCGTCGACAACCTCCGCTGGGGCATGACCTATGCCCAGGCGGCCCGAAGGGTAAGGCAGATCGCTCAGGAGCATCCCGACGCCTGGTGGGGGTATGAGCCGGAGGGGACCGAGGTGACGGTCTTTATGCCCCTGGGTGTTTTTCTGGGCTATTGGCCGGGCTACGTCCACCTGATCTTCCGTCACTTCACCGCCGAGGGGAAACGCTCCCCCCTGCGGCTGGTGGAGATCCGGGTATCGTTTTCTCCCGAAGCGGAGTTGGAGGACCTTTGTTCCCGGGCAGAGGCGGCCCTGACCCTCATGGGACCGAAGTCAGCGTGGAGCTGGACTTCTCCTGAAACGCTGGGGGATCGGGCCTCGCGGGAGGCCATAGAAGAGACCTACCGGGGTTATACGGAGGAGTTCATTCAGCGCAAGTGCGATATGCCGCTGTATACCGTCTCTGTCTCCTACGCCGAGTACCGGCACAAGCTCCTGACCGCGAACGGGTACTATGCCGCCCTGGCGGCAATTCTGAAGAAATGAAAAAACGGTCCCGGCCTCCGGATGGAGGTCGGGACCTCAGATTGCAGACGAAGTAACAAAGCCTCGCAGAGTTCGCGCCCGCAGGCGCGAAGGAATTGGATCGTTTTCGAGCGGGATTCATTTCTGCTCGAAAATACTGCTCGCGAAGCGTACTGTGCGAGCGAAGCGAGTGCGGGGAGCGGAGTGTAAGCCAAATCGACCGGAGCCCAACGAAGTGGGTCCCGGTCGAAGCGTGTCGACTTTGTCGACACGCTCAGGTCCCGGCCTCCGGATGGAGGTCGGGACCGGAAGCATCATGCCGTTCAGCCCTTGAAATCGATGCTCTCGATCTGGATCTTGAACTTTTTCTTGAGCCCGTCGATGGTCTCCTTGGTGAGGCGGGCGGGGTCATAATGTTTGATGGAGGCGTAGTTCTGGAGGAAGAGGCTCCAATAGGGCTGGCCGCCCAGGTCGTACATCTCCGCCTTCTCCAGGACCTCGATGCTCCGGGGCAGGAAGCGGGGGGCGTTGATGACGCACTCGTCATCCGCGATGAACTCCTTGCCGGCGATGTTGAACTTCACCTTGCCGCTGCGCAGGTAGAACAGCTCCCGGATGGGGGGATACTTCACCCATTTGGCGGAGAAGCCGGGCTCCATGATGGCGCAGTCCAGCTCCTTCACGCCGCCGTTCTCCCACCGCTCCACCACGATGCGCATGCTGACGCCGGGGAACTCATAGGCCGCATGGGGCCGGTTGGGGTTCTTGATGGCGGAGCACTGCTCCGTGGGGACCTCCCTGCACAGGAAGGGCTCGATGGGGTTGGAGTCCATGAAGCCCCGGGTGGAGAGGGCGTTCAGCTCGGGATCGTCCGCCAGCTCGGGCATCATCCGCTTGACCCGGCCCACGTCCCCGGCCTCGGGATAGGTGAAGAAATCGTGGTAGGTGCCGCGCCACTTCACGTCTTCCAGGAAGAACATGCCCTGGGACTGGCCCGCCTGGAGCTGGACGATGTCCCCTTTCTTCGCCAGGGCCCGCATGCCGTCGATATACAGATAGAGGCTGCCGCTGTCCACAAAGAAGGTCTCATAGCCCTTCCAATGGAAATGGGGCATGGGGGTCTTGTTGGGATCCATCCCCTCGGGGTTCTTATGCATGACAGAATCCAGGCACCAGTAGAGGCCGTGCTCCCCCTCCGCCGCGGTGATGGAACCCACGTCGGAGGAAACCTCGCCGTTGGGGAAATAGCTGTGGGCCGGGGGGCCCTTCCAGGTGGTCTCCGGGGTCTTCAGGTCGAACAGGAATTCGTTTTTGTTGTCCATGGTTTACCGTCCTTTCCATAAATCCATATTTCCATATCCATCCGATCGAATCTCGTTCTAAGGCCGGATCACAGCTTATCCAGCAGCAGGGTCCAAAGGGGGATGGTGAGCACGCAGAACAGGGTGCTGGCCACCACGATATAGCCGCTGACGGTCCGGGCCTCCTCCGCCTCCGGGTCATACCGCAGGAGGAAGGTGGGGGTCAGGGAGGCCACGGGCATGGCGAAATAGTATACGGTGCTTTTTAAAATCTCCGGCTTCACGCCCATGAGGCGGAACAGGAGCACCGCCGCGGCGGGGATCAGCAGGAGGCGGCAGAAGGTCACCACCAGCACCATGGGGTGCTTCAGAGCGCTGCGGAAATCCGCATCCGCAATGATGGCGCCGCAGAGCATGAGCCCCAGGGGGGAGGCCATATTGCCGATGGACTCCAGGGTGGTGGAGATCACCCCGGGCAGGGGGATCCGGAAGGCGTACAGGGCAAAGCCGATGAATACGGCGATCACCGGGGCGCAGAGGAATTTCCTGACGGTCTCCTTCACATCCGGCTTCATGCCGGATTTTCCCAGCATCATGGCCGCGCCGCCGTAAAACATCACCCGGATAGGCAGGGTGAAGAGCACATAGTTGAAGAAGCCCGCCTCCCCGCAGACCTCCTTCACCACGGCGAAGCCCACGAAGGTGAAGTTGGTGAACAGGAGGGTGAAGCGCACGGTCTTTTTCAGATCCCGGTCCCTCATCCAGGCGGTGGCGGCGAAGACCAGGAGGAAGGCCGCCGCCATGCTCCCCACGGACAGGGCGATGAGCACCGGGGCGGACAGAAGCTGGTCCACGCTGAAGGTCATCTGGAAGGAGGAGATGATCATACAGGGCAGGGGCACCGCCATGACGAAGCGGCTGAGCATCCGGTCAAAGCCGTCGGGCATGGCCTTCACCTTCCTGGCGGCGAACCCCGCCAGGATGAAAAGCAGCAGCCGTATGGAGAGCTGAACGACGGTCATGACCTCTTCCCCTTCCCCGTTCAGTTTAGCCCAAAGCGGGAGAAAAGGCAAGGAGAATCGAAAAGCGCCCGGGCAGGACCCGCGGGATCCTCCGCGATCCCCATACCCTCCGGCAGGACATCGTCATACAGCTCTTGACAGGACCTCCCGTTTACTGGATAATACAAACACCATGATCACTTACGGGGGGAAACAAATATGGATATGGAAAAACTGAAAACGTTCTTCACTACGGCCGGGGTCAATCTGCTCCTGGGGATCATTATCCTCGTCGTGGGGTTCTTTGTGATCCACTGGCTTGTGAAATTCCTGCGGCGGAGCAAGAGCTTTTCGAAGCTGGATCCTTCGCTGCAGTCCTTTTTCCTCAACGCCATCAAGCTGATCCTCATCGTGATCGTCGTCCTCTCGGCGGCCAACGTCATCGGCATACCCCTTACCTCCATCATCACCATTTTTGCCTCCGCCGGCGTAGCTGTCAGCCTGGGCATGCAGGGCGCCCTGGGGAACCTGGTGGGCGGCGTGACCCTCCTGCTCCTGAAGCCCATCAAAACCGGGGAGTACGTGCAGATCGGGCAGCATTCGGGCATGGTGAAAAACATCGGCGCCTTCTACACCGAGATCGTGACCCGGGACAACTCCCTTATCAGCCTCCCCAACAGCAGCCTGACGAATACGGCCATCGTCAACTACTCCCGGGAGGGCATCTCCCGCGTTGAAGTCTTCTTCACCGTCAGCTACCAGAGCGAAATCGACAAGGTCCGAGAGGTACTTCTGGAAATGGCGAAAAAGGGCGAAAAGGTACTGGAGGATCCTTCCCCCTGGGTGCTGGTCAACAAATGCTCGGAATCCGGCGTCGAATATGCGGTAAGAGCATGGGGGAAGGCGGAGGACTGGACGAACGTCAGGTTCTACCTGCTGGAAAAC
This sequence comes from Oscillospiraceae bacterium, assembly GCA_017545325.1. Next base: position 24,422 of record JAFWOX010000079.1, read on the forward strand.
GGCAAGCGGGCCCTGGACGAAGCCGGCATCAAGATCCCCTACCCGCAGATGGACGTACACATCAAGCAGGACTGATCCTGTATCAAACGAAAAAGCAAGGCACGGAATGGCGGTTCCTTTTCCCGCTTCCATGCCTTGCTTCTCTTATACGCCTTGGGGTTCGGGGGCATCCTGGTCACCGGATCCAGCCCGCCCCAGCTGCCGCGCTTCGCGGCGTCCAGCTTTCGCTTCTCCTTCTTGGAGAGCTTCTCGTAGGGGATGAATTTCTCCATATGCTTCCCTCCTTTGTGTTTGGCAGGCCAGAATAGCAGAAAGAGCGGGATTTGTCAAGGATTATTACCGGGCTCCCGCGCTGCGGGAGCCCGAAAGAACCGGTCACTCCCCCGATCCGTCGAGGCGCAGCTCCGTCCGCCGGCCGTCCCATGTGTACAGGGAATACCGGTTGGCCGTCTCTTTGTCCGTGGCCCACCAGTCGGACTCCGTCAGGATGAAGCCCTGCTTCCCGCAGGTGAGCAGATAGGAGAAGTGCACCGTCCCCACATCCGTGTCCGGGTCGATCCTGCCGTAATCCGTGACCTTTCCGGTCTTCCGGTCCAGGCAGTGGAGATACTCCCCGCGGTCCTCCCCTTCCGGGTTGGGCCAATAGTCAGTAGCGGTGACGTAGAACAGCTTATCCTCCCATAGGGTCGTGCAGCCCTGAAATCGGACCCGCTTTTTGTCCGAGACCTCCGGGCCGTCGGGGGTGAGATCCGTGAGCAGCTTGACTGCCCCGCTGCCGTCCCTGGGGTAAAAGACCAGGCTGAACGCGCCCGCGTCGATGTCCTCCCGGAACTGGCAGGAGAGGTACACCCCCTCCGAGGCGGCCTGGAGCTCGATGGGGCGCGGGATACTTTCATAGACCGTCTCCGGGGCCAGCGTATCCGCCGGGAGGTAGCAGAGACTCAGCCCGGTCTCCGCCGATTCATACGCCGTATACCAGCAGCCGGAACCATCGCAGGAGATCAGGCGGGAGCTCCCGGAAACGGGCGCGCAATCCAGAAACTCCCCGCTGCGCAGGACGCCCAGCCGGTATCCTGCTTCCGGATCGTACACCGCCAGGAACAGGTCCTTCCCGCAAACCTCCAGCTCCCGTACCCGGCAGTCCAGATTGGCCAGCAGTTCCCTCTGCCCGGTTTTCAGGTCCGCCCGGTAAACCCGACTTTCGTTTTCCTCTGTCAAGACCGTGTAGTACAGGGTGTCCCCCGAAATGGCGCCGGCCTCCGGCCATACGTCCTCCTCAGTCGCAAACACCGGGGTATAGCTGTCTCCCCCATCCCAGCGGTGCACGGTGAAGGGGTCCCCCTCCAGGTTCCCGGTCAACCGTCCATAGGCGGCGGTGCGGAAATAGACGGCTTCCGTCTTCCGGAGCTGCTGCAGGATCAGAACCCCCGCCGCCAGGACCAGGACCAGGATCGGTACCAGGATCCGCAGATGCTTTCTTTTCATGTTCTGCACCTCCTTTCCCCTTCACCTTACAATTTGACGTCGCGTCAAAGTCAAGAAAAAAAAGAAAATTTCCGGCTGTTCTTTGAAAAAACTTCGGAATTTCCGGCAAAAATCCGAATTTCCCGTGCAGAGTTTCCTTATATAGCATTTCTTGGCCAATTCCGAAAAACAACGCCCGGAGCGACGCTTTCGCTCCGGGCAGTACGCTGCATTCCGCGAATTACAGCTGGCCTTCCAGCCATTTGAGTCCTTCTGCGATATGGGTATCCCAGTACTCCCAGGCGTGGGTGCCGTGGCCCTCGGTATAGTAATGGGGGTAGCCCACCTTCTCCAGGTGCTCATGCAGGCTGCGGTTGGGCTCGATGAGGAAATCCTCCGCGCCGCAGGCCATGTACAGCCGGGGCCTGATGGCGTTGGGATCCTCCATGAGCCTGCTTGCCAGGGCCTTGGGGTCCACGTCGGAGCCCAGGATCTTGCTGGGCTTGCCGAAGCAGTGGACAAAATAGCTGGGGCTCATGCCCATGCCGCCGCCCTGGCCCCCCTGGGGTCCGCCCGCAGGGGCGGGAGGCAGTTCATCCGGCATCTTGGAGATGCCGTCGGTGATCAGGGCGGAGGAGAGGGCGATGATGCTGCCGAAAACCTCGTTATACTTGAAGCCGTTGCGGATGGCGCCGTAGCCGCCCATGCTCAGACCGCCGATGGCGGTATCCTCCCGTTCCTTGGACAGGGGGAAGATCCGGCGGGTGAACTCCACCAGCTCTTCGCAGATGAAGGCAGCATAGTTGGCGTCCCGGCTGGGCTCGTCCACATAGAAGCTGTTCTCCCCGTTGGGGCAGAACACCGCGATGCGGTGCTCCTGGGCCAGCTGCTGGATCTTCGACCCCCGGAGCCAGTCCGCATGGGAGCCGGAATAGCCATGGAGCAGGTAGATGCTGGGGAACTTCCGGTCGGGATCGAAGGGCATGCCGGGGAAGGCGGGCTTCTCCGCCGGGATGACGGCGGTCACATCCGTTTGCCGATGCAGGGCGTGGGAATACATGGTGAAGGTGAAGGTTGCCATATATTGCTCCTTTCCCTCGCTGCTGAGAAAAGCAACGAGTTTAAATAATCACACGAAAAACCTCGTAGAGTTCGCGGCTCGGAAGCCGCGAATGAACTGAATTCATTTTGGGGCGGAATTCATTTCTGCCCCGAAATACTTCTCGCGGAGCGGACTGTGCGAGCAAAGCGAGTGCGGGAAGCGCAGCGCAAACCCACTCAAATCGGAGCCCAGCGAAGCGGGTCCGATTTGAATCACCGATAGGTGGTGAAATCCTTATCCATGAAGCCCGCGTTGAAGGGCATATGGATGTGGTCCGCCTGGCCCAGGGGCATATCCGCCGGAGTGACGGGGATGCTCCCCTCCGGCACGACGGGAGGCGGCGCCATCATGGGCGGCACGGCGGGGCGCTCGCCCTCCGCTCCCTCTCCCCTCGCGGCAAACATGGGGGGCATGGGCTGGGGCAGCTTCTGGAGGCCCAGCTGATTCTGGAGGAAGCGCCAGCAGGGCTCGAACCAGTCGTCGATGCTGGGGCCCACGGTGCCGTCCGCGCCCAGGATGCGGGCGGTGGAGCCCGTCTCCCCATGGCCGCCGCAGCTGGAGATATAGGTGGCGAAGGGGCGCTTCTGCTTCTCGAAGGAGGCGATCATGGCGATAGTCTGGTACACGGAGACCAGGGTGTCCAGCCGGGCATGGTGGAAGAAGGCCGGAGGCGTCTGGGGGCCCACCAGGTCCCCGTTGGGAACGTACACCAGGCCGTCGTCCGTCTGCTGGCCGCAGAACATGGGGCCGAAGCCCAGGATCATGGCGTTGGGCTTCCCCTCCTCCCCGGTGCAGCCCGCGGCGGCCATCAGATCCGGCCGGTTCCACAGGTTGCCGGTGCTCATGCAGATAAAGGCTCCGGCGGAGTTGCCGGAGATGATGATCTTATCCGGATCCAGACCCCATTCCTCCGCATGCTCCCGCAGGATCCTGATGCTGCGCATCAGGTCGATGATCACCTGAGGCCAGCGGTAGTCCCGGGCCACGGGGTAGAGATAGGTACAGATGACCCCCACGCCCTTGCCCATGAGCCGGCCGCCCAGGGCGACGGTATCGCTCTCGCTGCAGAACATGAAGCCGCCTCCCGGCACATGGATGAGGGCCGGGGTCTTCTGGAAAAACATCTGGCCCTGCACGTTGGCCACGCTGACGATCAGCCGGGAAGTGCCCTTTTCGTTCAGGTCGAAGGTGAATACCTGCATATGTGTTCCTCCTTGTTTGTTTCGTTTCTGTTTCCATATTACCCCTATCCGGCTCCGTTTTCCAGCCCTTTTTCTCTTGCCCAAAGAAAGAATCGACGCTCCGGGATCCCCCGGAGCGTCGATTGGCACTCGTCTTTATTTTTTGAACAGCTTCCGATACAGCCAAATCAGGATGCAGGCGCCCAGCACCGCCAGGATGAGGCCGACGATCCAGCCGCCGCTGATGCCCAGGATGCTGCCGATCCAGCCGCCGACAACGCCGCCCACCAGGCCCAGGATCAGGTTGATGATCAGGTTCTGCTCGGATTTCATGATCTTGCCGGCGATCCAGCCGGCCAGGACGCCCAGGACCAAAGTGATGATAAAATGCATGGGTTCACGCTTCTTTCTCTCAGGATTTGCCGGTACTCCGGCTTCATCAGTTTATCCCTTCCGGGGCCGCTTTGCAAGGGCTCTCAGGATTTTGGCCGCTCGCCGACAGCCACCACGATCACCTCATCCCGGGCGCTGTACACGTTCACCGCTTCCGTCACCCGCTCGATCAGGGCGCCGTCCCCGTCATACCGGACCCGGTAGGTGGTGACCTGCATCCCGTCCCGGCCATAGTCCGTAATCACCCGGTTCCCGGATTTCACCCGCTTATGCTCATAGTAGACCGTCCTATGGGGGACCGTATAGTCCACATGGTATTCCAGCTCCACATAGCCGTCATCCAGCTTCGTTCCCCAGATCTCCGTCCTCAGCTTGCCCCCTTCGATCCAGGCCTTCATGAGGATGGGATACTCGTCCTTCAGCTTGAAGCGGAAATCCGGCCCGCCCCAGCTCACGGTGGCGTCCATGCCCAGGGGAAGATAGGTCTGATAATACATATGATTGGTGCGCTCCAGGATCTCCTCGTCCGCCAGCATGCAGCAGTAATACAGGGCGCTGGAGAGCTGGCAGATGCCGCCCCCCACCTCCTCCACCAGCTCCCCGTTCAGGTAGGCGGTGGCGGGGCCGTAGCCCTTTTCCTCCGTGCGCTCCCCCAGGGCGCCGTTATAGGAGAATTCCTGCCCCGGAAGAAGGATGGTCTCATTCAGCATGGAGGCGGCGATCTCGATATTCCGGGTGCGCACGGCATTGTTGGTGAGGGGAGTATCCACGCCGGCCAGCAGATCCCGGAACAGCAGGGCTTCCAGCTCCTCCGCCTTCACCTCCGGCTCCAGGGTCAGGATGGGGATGCGTATCGTCTCCCCCTCCTTTGCCTTGGCCAGGACTTTCTTTCCTTCCTCCAGATCGAAGGTGCGCCCGGCCTTCTCCGGCTGCACCCGGTAAGTATCGTCGAACCTGGCGTTTGCCGGCTCCGTATGCAGCTCTTCCCAGATGGCCTCCAGGTCCGGGGCCTCGGCGGGGATCGTCTCCGGGGCATAGCTGACCTCCAGCTCCCCCCGGCCCAGGGCCGCCTTCAGCTCCTCCAGCAGGGCCTCCTGGTCCACCTGCGCGCCGTCGGCGCCCAGGGTGATCTGCAGGGCTTCCTCCTCCGGAAAGACGACGCAGCGGGTGGGCTCCCGATCCAGCTGCTCCGCCGCCAGGCGGCACAGCTCCCGAAGGGGCTCCTCCCGCAGCGCGGGTTCCCAGGTCCGGGGGAAATCGGCGGCGCGGTTCCGGTCCAGGAGCCAGTTCAGGGCGTCCCGGTTCCGGTCCCCGGTATGGCCCCAGGCCAGGATGGCGTCCGCCTCCGCTTCCCTATCCGGCACCAGGCCCAGCTCCTCCGCGGAAACGCTGAGGGTTTCCCCGGGCAGAGACAGGGTTAAGCTTTTTCCCGCCAGGGGCGCGAAGCCCTTCGTCCGCAGGATATCCAGCACCTGGGCCCGATCGCAGCCGGCAATATCCGAGCCGAACAGCCGTGCCCCGGGCGCGGCCCGGTCCGGCCCGCCGACCTGATCCCTTGCCCAAAGGAAGATCCCGCCGCAGGCCAGGATCAGGGCAAGGAGGAAGATCAGGAGCCCCAGCAGCCAGCCCCAGCCCCTTCGGGTCCGGGGACCATAATGCTTATAGGACATTTTCGCCCTCCTTAAAACAGGGTGTCGTAGTAGTCTTCCTTCCGCCAGGGGATACCCATATGGTACTTCTGCTCCGCCTGGGCGTCCAGCAGCTCCCCGATGAGCCGGTTGGACAGGAGGAAACCCCGGGGGGTGAAGCGCCACCGGTCCCCCACCCGCTGGGCCAGCCCCATGCGCACATAGCTCTCCATGAGCTTCTCCAGGGGCTCGAAGCTGTTCTGATACCGGGACTCGTATTCCTTCGGATCCATACCCCGGGCGGTGCGCATCCGCAGCATCACGTATTCCGAGGCCTGCTCATACAGGCTCACTTCCTCCAGCTCGCTCACCAGCTCCCCGCCGGAGCCGATGGCGGCGATATATCCCTCCACATCCGGCAGGATGGTAAAGCGCTTCCCCCCCAGCCAGGAGGCGGCGGAGGCGCCGAAGCCCAGATACTCTTCCCCCATCCAGTATTTCAGGTTATGCCGGGAGGCATAGCCGGATTTGGCAAAGTTGGAGATCTCATACTGCACATAACCTGCGGCGGCCAGGGTATCCACGGCGTAAAGGTACAGGTCCGCCTGGGTATCCTCATCCGGAAGATCCGGATCCTCCCGTCTGGACCAGAGGGGGGTCCCCTCCTCCACCTTCAGGCCATAGCAGGAGATGTGCTTCGGCTGCAGCTCCATGGCCTTCCGCAGGGTATTCGCCCAATCTTCCCGGCTCTGCCCGGGAAGCCCGTAGATCAGGTCCAGACTGATGTTCTCAAAGCCCGTCTTCCAGGCCAGATCCACCGCCCGGACCACCTGGGCCCAATCATGACGCCGGCCCAGATCCCGGAGGATTTCATCGTTTGCGCTCTGCGCCCCTAGGGAGATACGGTTGAAGCCTGCCTTCCGCAGGGTGCGCAGGCCCTTCTCCGTAACGCTGTCCGGATTGGCCTCGAAGGTGACTTCCCCATCCGTCAGCACCCGATACCGCTCCTTCATTTCGCCGAAAAGGTCGGCCAGCCGCTCCGCTCCGTACCAGCTGGGGGTCCCGCCGCCGAAATACACCGTATCCACCAGATAACCTTCCGCCCGGGGGGCGGCTTCCCGCAGATGCCGGGTCAGGGCTTGCTGATACGCCGGGATCAGGTCCTTCCGGTCCGCCGTGGAGCAGAAATCGCAGTAGGCGCAGCGGGAGGCGCAGAAGGGGATATGGATATACACGCCCAGGGTCTTGTCCGCCATGGATATTCCTCCTTGATCGGATCATGCCGCCGCCCGGAAAAGGGCGGGCGCAATCGGGGTTTTTCTATTATCCCTCTACAGCTCCGGCTTGTCAATTCGTTTTTCCTGTGATTGCTTTTCCGTCATGGATATGCTATTCTATTGTTGTATATTCTACATTAAAGCAAGGAGGCGCGGAGCATGGAAATCCCCTGGATCATCGACCTGGACGACCACGAGGCCAGCGGCATCCGGGACTTCACCCGCTACCATGCAAACGGCGAGCGGGAGGAGGTCATGAGCGCCGTGATGGACGGCCTCGGGCCCCACGGTCTGTACAACATCACGGATACCATCATGTGCAGGATGCCCACCGGGGTCACCCCGGAGGAAGCCTCCAAAATGAACCATGAGCACCGGCTGGGCTTCGAGCTCTTCTTTGTGGACAGCGGCAGCATGTACCTGTATCTGGAGGGGCGGCGCTGCATCATCAAGGAGGGGGATATTCTCCAGCTCCAGCCCACCCAGATCCATGCCATGGCCTCGATTGAGGACGTGAAATGGCGGGGCTTTTTCCACGATCTGGATTCCTTCAATACCTCCATCGCCGTGAATCGGGTGGCCGACCGGCTCGGCCCCGACGTGAAGCAGGATCCGGCCTTCCAGAAGGCCCAGGGAACGAAGGACTATCGCCGCCATGAGCAGCCGATCTTCGTGGATGTGCCTGCGGAGGCGGTGAACGCGGTGAAGAATCCCGCCCGTCCCCTGGCCCGGTTCGAGTTCCCCGGACTGACGGCGAAGGTGATCGTGCCCCGTTGGGAAAACTGGGGCGTGACGGAGCTGGTCCTGGGGGAGATGAAGGCCGGCACCCGGATCAGCTGGGGCTACCATCCCTGCCGGGAGCAGTACTATGTACGCAGGGGCAGGGTAAAGCTCTCCCTCTTCGGGGAGGAGCGGATCGCCGGAAAGAGCTGCGTCATCAACGTGCCCATGCTGGCCCCCTTCAGCCTGGAGGCTCTGGAGGACGCGGAGGTCTACGATGTGGGCGGGCAGACGGAGTGGTTCAACTTCCTGCTGGACTATACTTCTCTGAAAACCTATAACCCGGAGCGGCTGGAGGAAGCCCTCCCCGCCCTGAAGGAGCGGGACGGCGTGGCCATCGAGGCGATCGAAGTCTGATTCTTCAGGAGGCCTTTTCCCTTATTCTGTTGTCTATTCTTTATATAAATTTGGAGGTATTCCCATGAACAAGCAGGAGATCATCGACCTCTGCGCCAAAGCGGCGAAGGAGGCCCAGATCCGGGACGACGTGTGCTCCCGGAGCGTACTGGTTGGCCTGAAGGCCTATTTTGATATTCCGGAGGATCTGATCCGGGCGTCCTCCAACCTCTGCGGCGGCGCCGGCGCCGCCAGCGGCAGCTGCGGCACCTATACCTGCGGTCAGCTGGCTCTGGGGCTGAAGTACAACCATACTCCGGAGGAGGAGCTGGAGAACCCAGAACTCTTCGATGTGACCAGCGGGAAATTCATGGAATTCCGGGACCGCTTCATGAAGGAATTCGGCACCACCCTCTGCCCGGAGATCCACAAGCAGGTCTTCGGCCGGGCCTACATCTACTATAAGCCCGAGGACGCGGCGGAATACTTCAAGATTACGGATCACCATATCCGCTGCGCGGAGACCGTGGAGCGCGCCACCCGTCTCATTGCCGCCATGCTCCTGGAGGACGAGGAGGAAACGGCATGAAGAAGCTGCTCATCATCGGCGGCGTAGCCGGCGGCGCCGGCGCTGCGGCCAAGGCCCGCCGCACCAGCGAGGACTGGGAGATCATCATGTTTGAGCGGGGGAGCTACGTCTCCTTTGCCAACTGCGGCCTGCCCTACTATATCGGCCGGGTCATCGAGGACCGGGAGGAACTGCTCCTGTTCACCCCCGAGCTGTTCAAGTCCCGCTTCAACGTGGATGTGCGGCTGAACACGGAGATCCTGGAGATCGATCGGGCGAAGAAGACCGTCACCGCCCAGGGGGCGGAGGGCAAGCCTTATACGGAGAGCTACGATAAGCTGGTGATCGCCACCGGCGGTAAGCCCATCACCCTTCCGGTACCCGGGGCTGAGTTGGAGGGCGTCTATCATGTATTCACTGTACCGGATGCGGACAGCATCGCCGCGAAGCTGGAGACCGGCACCCGGAGCGCGGTGGTGATCGGCGGCGGCTTCATCGGCCTGGAATCCGCCGAGAACCTGGCGGCCCGGGGCGTGGCCGTCACCCTGGTGGAGAAGCTTCCCCAGGTGATGAGCAACATGGATCCGGAGTTCTCCGACGTGATCGTGAAGGAGCTGGAGAAGCTTGGCATCCGGGTCCTCACCGGCGTGGGCCTGAAGGCAATCACCGGAGATGGGGCCGTGAACGGTGCGGAGCTGGATAACGGCGACCGGGTGGACTGCGATATGGTGGTCATGGCCGCGGGCGTCCGGGGCAGCACCGAGCTGGCCCAAAAGGCCGGCCTGCGCATCGGGGAGACCGGCGGCGTCTGGGTGGACGCGGGCATGCGCACCAGCGATCCGGATATCTATGCCGCCGGGGACATTACCGAATCCCTCCACCTGGTGAGCGGGAAGAAGGTCCGCATCCCCCTGGCCGGCAGCGCCAACAAGCAGGGCCGCGTGGCCGGAGCCAACGCCGTGGGCGGGGACATGCTGTTCCGGGGCGTGCTGGGCACTGCCATCCTCAAGGTCGGCGGCATCACCGCCGCCCGCACCGGGCTGAGCGCCCTGGAGGCGGAGGAGCTCGGCCTGGATTTCGTCTCCGTTTACGTGCCCGGCAATTCCCACGCCACCTATTATCCCGACAGCAAGCCCATCATCATGAAATATACGGTGCAGCGGCAGACCGGCAAGCTCCTGGGCGCCCAGGCCGTCGGCCGGGAGGGCGTGGACAAGCGCATCGATGTGCTCAGCACCGCGCTCTTCGCGGGCATGACCGTATTCGATCTGGAGAATCTGGATCTGGCCTATGCCCCTCCCTATTCCTCCGCCAAGGATGCGGTGATCGTGGGCGGCATGATCGCCGCCAACCAGATCCGGGGGGAAATGGACTATGCCAGCCACCTGAAGCTGCCGGAATATCTGGCGGATCCGGAGACCATCGTGCTGGATGTGCGCAGTCAGATGGAATGGGACATGGGCCATGTGGAGGGCGCCGTGCTCCTGCCCGTGGACGAGCTGAGAGACCGGTATGCCGAGCTGGACCGGAGCAAAACCATTGTGGTATACTGCGGCGTGGGCTACCGGGCCTACAATGCCTGCCGCTTCCTGATGAGCAAGGGTTACCGGGTGAAGAACCTGGGCGGCGGCTGGCGGCTCATCAATATGCATAAGGGGCTGTGAGCATGGGGCAGGGAACGGAATCGCGGCCCTACGTGCCCTGGGCTCTGATGAACGCCTTCATGACGGAGGTGTTTATAGCCTACGGCGTACCTGCCGGAGACGCCGCCATCTGCGCGGACGTGCTGCTTGAGGCGGACCGCCGGGGGATCGAGAGCCACGGCTGCAACCGGTTCAAGCCCATCTATCTGGACCGGATCGATAACGGCACCCTTCTGCCCGTGACGGAGCTGGAGGTGCTGAAGGAGACCCCCACCACCCTGGTCATGGACGCCCACAACGGGCTGGGCATGGTGGCCAGCTATCGGATGATGGAGAGGCTCGTGGAAAAGGCGCGAATCTTCGGCATGGCCGGAGGCAGCATCTGCAACTCCACCCATTACGGCATCGCCGGATACTGGACCGGCATGGCGGCCAGGGCGGGGATGATCGGCATCACCGGCACCAACGCCCGGCCCAGCGTAGCCCCCACCTGGGGCGTGGAACCCATGATGGGCACCAACCCCCTCACCTTCACCCTGCCCACGGACGAGGAGTTTCCCTTCAACTTTGACTGCGCCACCAGCATCGTACAGAACGGCAAGCTGGAGTTTTACGCCCGGGAAGGAAAAAACTCCCCGGCAGGTCTGGTGGTGTCCAAGGACGGCGGCAGCGATATGACCGATCCCGGACAGATCCTGGCGGAGATGCGGAAGGGCAACTGCGCTCTCCTTCCCCTGGGCGGCGCGGGGGAAGACACCGGCGGGTACAAGGGCTACGGCTTTACCGCCATTGTGGAGATCCTTTCCGCCGCCCTGACGGGAGGCCCCTTCATGAAAGCCCTTTCGGGAAAGACGGAGGAAGGCGCGAACAAGCCCTATCGGCTGGGCCATTTCTTCTTCGTCATCAATCCGGAGTTCTTCATGGGGCTGGACACCTTCAGGAAGACCGCCGGGGATATCTGCCGGGCTCTCCGGGCCTCGGAAAAGGCCCCCGGCGCGGAGCGGATCTACACCGCCGGAGAGAAGGAATGGCTGGCCTGGCAGGACAGGAAGGACAAGGGCGTTCCCGTGGGCGAGTCCATTCAGAGGGAGCTCCTGGACCTGCGGGACAGGCTGGGTCTGAAATACCGCTTCCCCTTTGAATCGTAAGCAGCAAAAATCAACATATTGCGAGAGGAATGGAGAATACTATGGAAATCAAGGATCTGAACCGGTACGGCGAAGTACTGGAAACGAGCCTCAAGCTGCGGACCATGCCCATCGGCGTGAAGTTCTGCGAAAGCGAGGCGGACGTACCCAAGGAGGCCGTGTATCCCAAGGAGAAGTTCGGCAAGCACATGGCCCTCTGCCAGGCCTTTTCCTACGCCCGGATGAAGGGCATGACCATCGCCATGCGGAAGGAAGACCACTGGTGCTGGAATCCCCTGGTGGGCTTCGGCAACGTGGACTGCGACCCCGGCACCCCCTCCTTTGACGAGGTCTGCAAATTCATCGGCATTCCCGGCAAGGAGAAGGCGGCGGAGTTTTTCGCGGGCTTCCCCCGGCTGCCCAAGGGCAAGTACCCCATCGTGGTCATCGCGCCCATCAAAACCTGCTCCTTCATGCCCGATGTAATCCTGGTCTACGCGGAGGCGGCCAAGGTGAACCACATGTGCCGCAGCATCAAGACCGCCATCGGCGGCACCTTCACCAGCACCTTTGACGGCATCGATTCCTGCATCTACTGCACCGTGCCCACCTTTACGAAGGGCGAGTTCCGTATCACCTTCCCGGATCCCGGGGACCGGGAGCGGGCCAGGGCTTACGACGACGAGGTCATTCTCTCCATCCCCCCCGAAAAGATGGACGCCTTTATGCAGGCCTTTGAGAGCATGAACAAGTTCATGGGCTTCGACGGCCGGCTGCTGGAGTTCAATCTGGATTTCCCCCACCCCCCCGTCTACAACACCCTCTACGAGGTGTGGGGGCTGGATAACTACGGCACCACCTGGGACGTCCCTGCAGGCAAATAAATCCATATTTCCGGGCGGGACGGCTTGGGCCGTCCCGCCCGGTCTATAGGAGGTCAGCATCATGGATATTCAGGAAATCAACCGCTGGGGCGCCCTGCTGGAGGAAAAGCTGAAGCTCCGCAGCCTGCCCATTGCCATGAAATTCTGCGAAAAGCGGGAGGACGTGCCCGAAGACGCCGTTTTTCCCATGGAGAAATACGGCAGGCACATGGCCCTTTGCCAGACCTTTTCCTATACCCGCATGAAGGGGCTGACCATCGCCATGGGCAGAGGGGACCATTGGTGCTGGACCCCTCCGGTGAGCTTCGGCTGCGTGGACTGCGAGCCGGGCACTCCCGCCTTTGAGGAGGTATGCAAATACATCGGCATCCCGGGGACCGAAAACGCCCGGAAGTTCTTCGCAGACTTCCCCAGGCTGCCCAGGGGCAAGTACCCCTATCTGGTCACCTCCCCTTTGAAGAACTGCGCCTTCGTGCCGGATATCGTGATCGTCTATGCTGAGGCGGCCAAGATCAACCACCTCTGCGGCATGGTGAAGGCCGTGGTGGGGGGCACCTTCACCAGCGTCTTCGACGGCATCGATTCCTGCATCTACTGCACGATCCCCTCCTTCCTGAAGAACGAGTTCCGCATCACCTTCCCCGATCCCGGGGACCGGGAGCGGGCCAGGGCGGGGGACGACGAGGTGATCCTCACCATCCCCGGTGGCCGGCTGCAGGATTTCATGGAGGTCTTTGAAAAGCGGCACCGGCGCGGAGGCTTCGGAAACCGGCTCTTTGAGTTCAATCTGGACTTTGCCCATCCCCCCTTCTACAACACCCTCTTCGACATGTGGGGCCTGGATAACGACGGCGGGACCTGGGACGTTCCCCTGGGCTGAACAAGCTGCAAAAAACGGCGGCGCCCGATGGGCGCCGCCGAGTTTTATTCCTGTGGACCGATTACTGCTCCGCCATAAAGGCGTCGTAAGCCTCCTGATAGATCTCGGTAAGCCGATCCAGACCGAAGGTCTTCATATCCTGGATGTAGGAATCCCACTCGCTGAGGGGCTTCACGCCGTTCAGGAAGGAGACATAGTTCTCGGAGAAGTAGGTCTCCAGGTCGGCTCTGATGGTGTTGGCCTCATCGGTCTGCTCATCGGTGAAGGTCACGCCGCTGGGCCAGTCATACTGGCCGCCGTAATCCTTGACCTTCCATACATCGTAGAAGTTCCATTCCCGCTCGCCGCCGGGATAGAAATAGCTGCGGGAGATATCATGCAGGCAGAACTCCACCAGGTTGTTGTTGCAGTAGATAATCATGATCCACATGGCGCCGGCGTCATGGGTCATGACCCAGTTGGTGAGCTGCTTCTCGCCCTTTTCATTGTAGAACCAGCAATAGCCCTCGCCGGCGTCAATGCCGCTGCCCTCGGGACCCCAGGAGGTCCATTCGCCGCCGAAATCGCTCATCTGCCAGTCCATATAGGTGCAGAGAAGCTCAAGGTTATCGCATTTGGCGGAGAGGTTGGCGGAGCCGTAGTGGGTCTCGCCCAGCTTGTTGCCGTACTGCAGGGTCTGGCCGGAGTACAGCTTGGTGCGGTGCACGGGCTCCCAGCGGGTGTTGGGGTCGAGGCTGGAATTCTCATCCTGCGCAACGGCGCCGGGGGTTTGGGGCATGGCGCCCACCTGGTCGGCCCGGTGGCCGTCGTCATAGTCGGAGCCGATGACGTAGGACTGGAAGTTGGGGTTGATCAGGCCTTCGCTGTACCACTGGTTCAGCATGGTCATCAGGGCCTTGTCGTCGTCCTGGGCGCCCAGGAACTGGACCTGGCCGTCCACCACGCGCATGTAGCTCAGCTTGCTCATGTAGAGCACGGTGTTGTAGCCGGAGAAGCCGAAGCCGGGGGTGGATTCGCCCACGCTGTAGATGAAGAAGGGGAAGATCTCGCTCTTGTTGTACTGGTTGTTGGACATGTTCACCTTGAAGGCGGTAAGGATATCATGCATATCGTCGAAGGTCTCCACGTCCAGGCTGCTGCCCAGGCCCAGGGTATCCATCCAGTCGCCCCGGAGCACATAGCCCATGCTGGGCACGGGATCCATAACCAGACCGTACAGGGTCACCAGGTGGCTCTTTTTATAGAACATGGTGTTCATCACGTCCGGGTTGGTCTCGGACCGCTCATGGATCTCCCACATGAAGTTGGGCATCAGATGACGATAGTCATACAGGTCGGCAAAGTACCCCTCGTCCAGCGCCTGATCCAGGGTGCCGCTGTACAGATACCAGCCCTGGTCGATGATATCGTCCAGGTCGTCGGAGGCCAGGAGCACCGCCAGGTTCTGCTGACGGTTGGCGGAATCCACCACGTCAAATTCAATGTGCACGCCGGTGAATTCGGCTACCTTCTGCCAGGTCTCGATGGCGTTGAAGCCGTCCTCGGGCAGATACTGGGGGGTGTAGCAGGTTGTCCACCGGGTGAAGGTGGTGTCGTCGTCGCAGATGGGCTTCTCATACACATACTTCTCCAGAGGCCAGCCTTCCTCATCGGTGGCATAACCCTTGGGGAGATGGTAGGGACCCTCATCCTCCTCAGGCGCCTCGGTCTGGCCTGCAGGGGCCTGGGTCGCAGGAGCCTGGGATGCGGGAGCCTGGGATGCGGGAGCCTGGGTCGGGGTGGTGGTTCCGCTGCCGCTGCCGTTGCAGCCGGCGAACAGGGCCAGCACCAGAAGCAGAGCAAGCGCCAGGGCTGCAGTCTTCTTGGTCTTCATGCTTTTCCTCCTTTTGCTTTTTGGGGCAATACCCTTTCTCTCTCTGTTTTTCAGAGACGGGAGGGATTATAGCACATCCATTAAGAAAAGAAAACATATTTTTTTATAATTCCGTTTATGCGCATTATGATTGTTTATATTTTCTAATTCTTTCCTTACTTTCCCAAAAAAGGATCGGCGGCGGACCGAAGTCCGCCGCCGGTTGAATCTGGGGTAATCTGGAGCTTACTGCTCGGCAATGTAGGCGTCGTATTCTTTCTGATAGATCTCCAGCAGCTTATCCATGCCGAAGGTCTTCATATCCTGGACGAAGCTGTCCCACTCGCTCAGGGGCTTCACGCCGGTGAGGAAGGAGATGTAGTTCTCGGAGAAATAGGTGGTCATATCGGTACGGAGGTTGTTCAGTTCTTCCGTCTCTTCATCATTGAAGACGATGCCGGTGGGCCAGTCGTAGAGGCCTCTGTAATCCGGGATCCTCCATACCTGATAGAACTCCCATTCCCGGTCGCCGCCGGGGTATTTGTAGCTCCGGCTGATATCATGCAGGCAGAACTCCACCAGGTTGTTGTTGGTGTAGATGAGCATGATCCACATGGCGCCCGCGTCATGGGTCATGACCCAGTCGGTGAGCTGCCGTTCGCCCTGCTCGTTGTAGAACCAGCAGTAGCCCTCGCCGGCGTCAATGCCGCTGCCCTCGGGGCCCCAGGAGGTCCAGTCGCCGCCAAAGTCGCTCATCCACCAGTCCATGTAGGCGACGAGGAGATCCAGGTTATGGGCTTTGGCGGAGAGGTTGGCGGAGCCGTAATGGGTCTCGCCGATCCGGTTGCCGTAGTTCAGTTCCTGGTCAGGGGTGAGCTTGGTACGGTGGATGGGATCCCAGCGGGTATTGGGGTCAACGCTGGAGGCCTCGTCCTGCCGGACCGCGCCGGGGGTCTGGGGCTGGGCGCCGATCCAGTCCATCCGGCCGCCGGCCTCATAGTCGGAGCCGATGACGTAGGACTGGAAGTTGGGGTTGATCAGGCCTTCGTTGTACCACTGGTTCAGCATGGTCATGAGGGCTTTGTCGTCATCAGTGGTGCCGCAGAGCTCGACCTTGCCGTTCATCACGCGGGTATAGTTGCAGGAGCTCATGTACAGCACGGTGTTGAAGGCGCAGAAGTTGTAGCCGGGGGTGGACTCGCCCACACTATAGATGAAGAAGGGGTAAAGCTCACCGTTGCCGTACTGGTTGTTGGACATGTTGACCTTGAAGGCGGTCATGATATCGTGCATCTGATCCCAGGTCTCGATATCCAGGCTGCTGCCCAGGCCCAGGGTGTCCATCCAGTCGCCGCGGACCACGTAGCCCATGGTGGGCACGGGGGTCATGACCAGGCCGTAGAGGGTGATCAGGTGGCTCTTTTTGTAGATGAGCGTATTCAGGCACTCGGGGTTCGTGAGGCTGCGGTTGTGAATCTCCCACATGAAGTTGGGCATCAGGTCCCGGCGATCCCACAGGTCGGCGAAGTAGCCTTCGTCCAGGGCCTGCTCCAGGGTGCCGCTGTACATGAACCATCCCTGGTCGATGATATCGCTCAGGTCATCGGATGCGAGGAGCACGGCGAAGTTCTGCTGACGGTTGGCAGAGTCCACCAGGTCATACTCGATGTGAACGCCGGTCCACTCGGCGACCTTCTGCCAGGTCTCGATGGAATTCATGCCGCCCTCGGGCAGATACTGGGGAGTGTAGAGGGTGGACCACCGGGTAAAGGTCTCGTCATTGTCGCACAGAGGACGGTCGTACACATACTTCTCCAGGGGCCAGCCTTCCTCATCGGTGGCATAGTTCTTGGCGAAGTGGTAGGGACCCTCGTCCTCTTCGGGTGCCTGGGTCTGAGCCGATGGCGCCTGGGTCTGCGCGGAAGGTGCCTGGGTCGCGGGAGTGTTGCCGCCGCCGCTGTTGTTGCAGCCGGCGAACAGGGCCAGCACCAGAAGCAGAGCCAGAACCAGGGCTGCAGTCTTCTTGGTCTTCATAGCTTTCCTCCTTAAAAAGTTTGGGCGATACCCTTTCTCTCTGATGTCCCAGAGACGAAATGGATTATACCACACTCTTTAAGAAAATGGAACATTTTTCTGAGAATTTTTTGTAATTTTATTACTTATTTCTTTAGTTTATTAATCGTTGCCTTCCCCGGATAGCCCGCCCCTTGTCCCCGCCGCGCGGACTGCCTTCCCCTGGGGCTGCGAAGCAGGGGCGCGGGAGTGAATGACGTGCCGGTGGCACGTCAGAGCCGCGTCTGACCGATGTACACACACGTCCCAGCCTGGGGCCCTCGCGCGCGGAATGAGCCGCAGCGAGACAGGTGGCTCCGGCGTCTCACGGAAGCCGGAGACGGATGAGGGACTCTCACCCCGCCGCGCCTTCCATTTGCGGGCGCTATCGGCAGGGTGCCTCCGGCGGTCCGATTTCTTTCCGGCGGGGAAAGAAATCGGAGAAAGAAAGCCGCCAAAGGAAACCTATTCCGAGGCGGTTTCCTTTGGAATCCTTCCCCGACGGCCAAGGGAGGAACCCTGCGGGGTTCCCCCCATTGGATCCTCTCTCCGGGGGACGGGGGACGGGAGCTCTGCACGAAACAACGGGACCAGCTGGCATATGCGGGGATGCAGCCGCCTGCGGGATAGGTCGAATCCCTGCGCCGATGCGGCGAAGGGCACCCTGAAGAGCAAACGACTATTGCCAAGCAGATTCAAAGTCGGCAAGCTGACGTCCCGCACCCGCTTGTTTATCGTCGAACCTTTGTCCCCTTCGCTTCAGCGCCC
>JAFWOX010000080.1 GCA_017545325.1 Oscillospiraceae bacterium
AAAGGCTGACGAAGCAGGAGCTCATCAACCTGGGGGAGGGGGGCCTCTGCCAGCAGTGCAGGGTCTGCCATTTCCCCAACTGCACCTTCGGGAGGCACTGAGATGCAGGATCGGTTCGGGCGGGAGATCAATTATCTCCGCCTCTCCGTCACGGATCTGTGCAACCTCCGCTGCCGCTACTGCATGCCGGAGGAAGGGGTCCGGAAGAAGGACCACGCGGAAATGCTCACGGAGGATGAGATGATCCTGGCGACGGAGGCCGCCGCCTCCCTGGGGATTACCAAGCTGCGCATCACCGGCGGGGAGCCCCTGGTGAAGAAAAACATCCTCTCCATCTGCCGCAGAGCCGCCGCCATACCCGGGATCCGGGAGGTCTGCCTGACCACCAACGCCATCCGGCTTCCGGAGCTGGCGGTCCCCCTGCGGGAGGCGGGGGTGAGGCGGCTGAACATCAGCCTGGATACCCTGGATCCGGAGAAATATGCCCGGATCACCCGCTGCGGAAAGCTCTCCGACGCCGTTGCCGGCATCCGCGCCGCCCTGGAGGCGGGGTACGACAAGATCAAGCTGAACGCCGTCCTCATCGGCGGCTTCAACGACGATGAGATCGACCTGCTGGCGGCCCTGACCCTGCGGTATCCCCTGGATGTGCGCTTCATCGAGCTGATGCCCATGGGTACCGGCGGCTTCGGGAAGGCGGCCTATCTGCCCTGTACCGCGGTGCCGGAAAGGCTCCCGGAGCTGGAGCCGCTGGGGGAGGACGGCGGCGCGGCAAGGCTGTACCGTCTGCCGGGGGCCATGGGGAACGTGGGGCTCATCAGTCCCGTGAGCGCCCATTTCTGCGGCAGCTGCAACCGCCTGCGCCTCACCGCCGACGGAAAGCTGAAGCCCTGCCTCCATTCCCCGGCGGAATACGCCATCAAGGGACTGGACAGGGCGGGCATGGCGGAGGTCATGAAGAAGGTCATCCTGGACAAGCCGGAATGGCATGGGGTGCTGGATTATGTAAACCAGAGCCGGTCCAGGCGGAGCATGAACCGGATCGGAGGCTGAGGGATATGCAGAACGGGAAGGATTTTACCCATTTCGGAGCGGACGGCCGGGCACGCATGGTGGACGTGGGGGAGAAGGACCCCACCTGCCGCAGCGCCGAGGCCGGGGCCCGGGTCCTGGTGAGCCGGGAGACATTCCGGCTCATCCGCACCGGCGGCATGAAGAAGGGGGATGTGCTCACCGTGGCCCAGATCGCCGGGATCATGGGGGCCAAGCGCACCCCGGAGCTGATCCCCATGTGCCACCCCATCCTTCTTCAGGGGGTGGACCTGAGCCTGCGGCTGGACGAGGAGCGCTGCGCCGTGGATATCCGGGCAGCCGTGCGGTGCGAGGGAAAGACCGGCGTGGAGATGGAAGCCCTCACCGCCGCCGCCGCGGCGGCCCTGACGGTGTACGATATGTGCAAGGCGGTGCAGAAGGACATGGTCATCACGGATCTGCGGCTCATCTCCAAGAGCGGCGGCGTCCACGGAGATTATCACGAGGAGGAAGAAGGACAATGAACGGGAAAGCGGCGGTCATCACCGTCAGCGATAAGGGCTCCCGAGGGGAGCGGGAGGATACCAGCGGCCCCGCCATAGCGGAAAAGCTGCGGGAGGCGGGATTGGAAATCGCGTATCAATGCATCATCCCGGATGAGCGGAGGCAGATCGAAGGGGAGCTGATCCGATGCGCAGATACCCTGGGCCTGAACCTGGTGGTCACCACCGGGGGCACCGGCTTTTCCCCCCGGGACGTGACGCCGGAGGCCACCCTGGCGGTGGTGGAGCGGGAGGCCCGGGGCATTCCGGAGGCCATGCGGGCGGAGAGCCTGCGCATCACGCCCCGGGGGTGCCTCAGCCGGGCGGCGGCGGGGATCCGGGGACGGACCCTGATCCTCAACCTGCCGGGAAGCAAAAAAGCCGCTCTGGAAAACCTGGGGGCGGTGATGGACGCCATCGGCCACGGCCTGGATATGCTGGCCTCCCCGGGCAGCGCAGACTGCGCCGAGCCCGCTCCGGAGCTGGCGGGCGCCCCCAGCGTGGACGCCTGGCTTCGGGAGGCCAAGGCGGACCGGGCGGCGGGGAAGATCGGCATGTTCCTCCTGCATAACGGCACCGTGCGGGAGACCGCCAGGGCCGCCGTCCGGGAGGGGCAGGGGGATCTGCCCCCCGTCCGAAGAATGGAATTCCGCTATGACCAGGCGAAGGTGGACGCCGCCGTGGCGGAGGCCAGAGCCCTGCCGGGCATCTCCCTCATCCGGGTCTGGCTGAACAGCGGCATGCTCCTGCCGGGGGACGACATCATGTATGTCCTCATCGGCGGGGATATCCGCCCCCGGGCGGTGGAGGCCCTGAATTTCCTGGTGGGGAAGATCAAATCCGAATGCGTCACGGAGAAAGAGATTTTCTGAATCCGGATGACCCTGTAAATCTTGAAAATGGAGGAAAAAACATGAAACTCAGCGCGAGAAATCAGCTTCCCGGCACCGTCACCAAGATCACGGAGGGCGCGGTCAACGGCATCGTCACCCTGGAGGTGAACGGCGCCCCCGTCACCGCCACCATCTCCCTGGCGGCCATCCGGGAGCTGGGCCTGGAGCCCGGAAAGAAGGCCTATGCGGTGATCAAGGCCACGGAGGTCATGGTGGGCCTGGGAGAGCACCTGACCCTCAGCGCCCGGAACCAGTTCCCCGGGAAGGTCATGAGCGTGGAGCGGGGCGCGGTGAATTCCATCGTGCGGCTCAGCGTCCTGCAGGGACTCACCGTCTCCGCCACCATCTCCAACAACGCCGTGGATGAGCTGGGTCTGGAATCCGGCAAGGAGGCTCTGGCCGTCATCAAGGCCACCTCCGTCATGATCGGCATCGACGGCTGAGGCGGCGGACGAGCCCGCTGCGGCAGATCGTCAAAGGAATGGTCGGGATTTCCCGCCGGCGAGGCAAAGCCGCCGGCGGGGAGTTTCTTTTTTCCAGGGGGAAAGGGAGCGGAATGAGCCGCAGCGGGAAAGCAGACCGCGCAGCGGGGACGGGGGGCGGAGAATGCGGATTGCCGCAGCCTTGCGCTCACATTGGGCAGGAGAATTCCCGGGTTCCGGAGAACGGGAGAAAGCCCGAAGGGATCCTTTTCCATCACCGTTCCCCTGGAGAACAAAAGAAAAACGCAGAAAACGATTGACAGCACCGGAGGATTCCGATAAAATACTTTGGCTATGCAAACAGCCTGTCCCTTCGCTTCTCAAATCGAAGCGGATGCTTCGATTTGAAGAGGAGGAGCAATCGAACGCAAGCAAGCATTCGCGGCTCTTACGGCAACCGCGGATGCGCAGCCCGTGAGATTTGCGACGACGAGGAAGCCTGTGAGGTCCGAATCCCAATCCCCTCGCTTCTCAAATCGAAGCGGATGCTTCGATTTGAAGAGGAGGAATGACCGAACACCTGCGAGTGAGCGCGGCGCTTACGGAAACCGCGGTCACGAAGCCTGCGAGATTTGCGACGACGACTGCGGCAGCGGCTGCTGCTGTCGAGTATAGAGCGGCGGAGAAAAACCGCCGCAGATGAAACCGACAGGAGGTGTAACCCAGCATGTCCACGTTCAGAACCTATCAGCCCAAAAAGCGTCAGCGGTCCAAGGTCCACGGCTTCCGGAAGAGAATGTCCACCCGCAACGGCCGCAAGGTCCTGGCCCGGCGCAGAGCCAAGGGCCGCAAGGAGCTCACCCTGTAAGCTCCGAGGCAAGTCCGCATGAAGACCACCCAATCCCTGAAAGGCAATTATGCGTTCCGCAGGCTGTATACGAAGGGCAAAAGCAGCGTTCAGCCTGCGGTAGTGCTGTATTGCCGAAAAAACGGCGCCCGGCGCAACCGCCTTGGCCTCACGGTGGGCACGAAGGTGGGGAAGGCCGTGGTGCGTAATCGCGTCCGCCGCCGCCTCCGGGAGATCTACCGTCTCCATGAGGGGGAGTTCCGGCAGGGCTGGGATCTGGTGGTCGTGGCACGGAGCCGCGCGGCCGAGGAGACCTATCGGGAGCTGGAGGCGCAGCTGCTGCGGGCTGCGGGCAGGCTTGGCCTGCTGGCGCCATGAAGCGCGTGCTCCTGGCGGCCATCCGCTTTTACCGCCGCCATATCTCCCCCCTGCGGAAGCCATGCTGCCGCTATATCCCCACCTGCTCGGAGTATGCCCTTGAGGCCGTGGAGAAGTACGGCCCCTGGAAGGGCTCCTGGCTGGCGCTGAGGCGGCTGCTGCGCTGTCATCCCTTCCATAAGGGAGGCTATGACCCCGTGCCCTGAACCCAAAGCCGATGGACGCCGCCAGCCGCGCGGTCCGTCGGCAGAATTCTATGTCCCCGGGTGGAAACCCAGAGGAAAGGAGTTCCTGAATGGATTTCATTGCCAAACCCTTTGGCTGGCTCTTGATGCTCCTCTACGAGCTCACCATGAACTACGGCGCGGCAGTTCTTCTCTTCGCCCTGGCGGTGAAGGTGGTGCTGCTGTATTTCTCCGCCAAGAGCAAGAAGAGCATCATGCGCTCGACGCGCTTCAACCCCTACCTGAAGGAGCTGGAGGCGAAGTACGAGGGCAACAAGCAGAAGTACCAGGAGGAGGTTGCCCGGCTGTACAAGGAGGAGCACATCAACCCCATGGGCGGCTGCCTGTGGTCCCTGATCCCCTTCCCCATCCTTCTGGCTCTGTACCGGGCCATCCGCTTCCCCATCACCATCATGATGGGGGTGCCGTCGGAGGCCTACGAAAAGATCAAAAACGTCCTGTACGCCATGGGCTTTGAGCTCAGCGGCGGCGCCCGGTCCGCGGCCTACGCCCAGATCTATGAGTCCCAGTTCATCACCTCCCATTTTGAGCGCTTCGCTCACCTGAGCGAGAAGCTGAGGGAGATCGACTACAGCTTCCTGGGGGTGAACCTGGGCGAGCAGCCCAACTTCCGCTTCTGGACCTTCGGCCAGGATGGCGCGGCCCTCTGGCCCGCCCTGGGCCTCTTCCTGATCCCGGTGGTCTCCGCCGCCCTGAGCTTCCTGCAGAGCAAGATCAGCCAGGATCAGACCCCCGCCGCCAACGAGCAGGCGGGGAGCAGCACCAAGACCATGATGTACCTCATGCCCCTGATGAGCCTGTGGATCGGGTTCATTATGCCCGGCGCCCTGGGCCTGTACTGGTGCGCGGGCAGCGTGCTCCAGATCATCCAGGACCTGGTCCTCTGGAAGATCTTCAACAAGCAGCTGGACGCGGAGGACGCGGAGCGCAACGCCCGGCTGAAGGCCCGGGCGGAGGAGCTGGAGCGCAAGCGCGCCGAGACCGAGCGTCTTCGGGCGGAGGGAGCCACCACGGTGAACCCCAACACCAGCCGCCGGAAGATGCAGAAGGGAGAGCGGCAGCGGGCGGAGCAGCGGGCTGCGGAATGGCAGGCCGCCAACAATCCCGGAAAGAAGAAAAAGGAAGAGGAAAATCCTTCCCGGGTGGGAGACCGGGTCTACGCCCGGGGCCGGGCCTACGTACCCGACCGCTTCGACCCGAACTATGTTGTCCCCGAGGCGCCTGAGGAGCAGGCGGAAACCCTGCCGGAGGATATCCCGGAGCTCCCGGATATTCCGGATATCCCCGAAGTCCCTTCCATCAAGGCGGAGGAGATCGGGGCAGATCCGGAGCCCCCGGCGGAAAACGCCGCCGCTGAGCCGGACGCCGGCAGCGAGAATAATGGAGTGTAAGCTATGCTGAAATCGATAGAAACCACCGCCAAAAATGAGGAGATGGCCGTCGCCACCGCCCTGGAGCAGCTGGGCAAGAGCAGGGAAGAGGTGTCGGTGGAGATCCTGGAGCGGTCCAAGCCCGGCTTCCTGGGCATCGGCGCGGTGCCTGCCCGGGTCCGGGTGAGCTATGAGTATACCGAGACCCCCGCGGAGAAGGCGGAGGCCTTCCTGAAGGGCCTGCTGGAGCGCATGGGCTCCGACGCCGTGCCCGAGATCGAGGACCGGGGGGAGAACGGCCTGTTCATCCGTCTGAACGGACAGAAGCTGGGCATGCTCATCGGCCGCCATGGGGAGACCCTGGACGCCATCCAGCACCTGACGGGCTATGTGGTGAACCGGGGCGTCAACAAGCGCACCCACATCAGCGTGGATGCGGAGGACTATTGGGCCAAGCGGGAGGAATCCATGAAGAGCCTGGCCTACAAGGTGGCCGCGAAGGTCATCAAATACCGGAAGAATATGACCCTGGAACCCATGAATTCCTATGAGCGGCATGTGATCCACACCGCTCTGCAGGATTATGAGGAGGTCAGCACCTACTCCGTGGGCAGCGAACCCAACCGCCGGGTGGTGGTGGCCTACGGAAAGGCCCGTCGGGGCGACAAGAAATCGGCGGAATGATTTTCTGCTTGGAAAATAGCTGGAGGTAATGCGCAATGGTGTTTGAAAAGCTGCGGGAGATTTTTGCCAATCAGTTTGGTCTGGATCCGGAGACCATCACTGAGTCTACGGACATCGTCAGCGACCTGGGAGCGGATTCCCTGGACGTGGTGGAGATGCTCATGAGCCTGGAGGACGAGTACGGCATCACCATCGAGGACGAAAAGGTGGCGGAAATGAAAACCGTGGGCGACGTGGTCCGCTGCGTGGAAGGGCTCATTGAAGGCTGAGCCCGATCCCTGCGGGTCCCTATGCACCCGGCGAGCCGGGTCAACACAGGAAAGGAGAGCCGCCTCAGCGCGGCGATGAATCATGGACGACGAGAAGAAAGAAGCGGGCTACGAGATCGTAGAGGAAGACGACGGCGCCGGCTGCGAGGGCTGCGGAGAGGACTGCGAAAGCTGCGGCGGGAGCTGCGAGGGCTGCAGCGGCGGCTGCCACAGCGCGGAGGATCTGAAGGCCCAGCTGAACCCCATGAGCAAGGTGCGCCGGGTCATCGGCGTGGTATCCGGCAAGGGCGGCGTGGGCAAGAGCCTGGTCACCTCCATGACCGCGGTGCTCATGAACCGGCGGGGCTACCATGTGGGCATCATGGATGCGGACATGACCGGTCCCTCCATCCCCCTGACCTTCGGCATGCATGAGCGGGCCAAGGCCAACTCCATGGGCATCCTGCCCAACCGCACCGAATCCGGCATCGATATCATGTCCCTGAACCTGTTCCTGGATAATGAGACCGACCCCGTGGTCTGGCGGGGCGTCGTCGTGGGGAACACGGTGAAGCAGTTCTGGACGGACGTGATCTGGGACGATGTGGACTATCTCTTCGTGGATATGCCGCCCGGAACCGGGGACGTGCCCCTCACCATCTTCCAGTCCCTGCCTGTGGACGGTATCCTGGTGGTGACCAGCCCCCAGGAGCTGGTGAGCATGATCGTGGCCAAGGCCGTGAACATGGCGAAGATGATGAACGTGCCCATCCTGGGCCTGGTGGAGAATTACGCCTGGTACCAGTGCCCGGACTGCGGCAAGCAGCACAAGATCTATGGGGAAAGCCATCTGGAGGAAGCGGCGGCGGAATACGATCTGCCCATCCTCGCCCGGCTCCCCATCCGCCCCGACGTGGCCGCCAGCGTGGACGCGGGGAAGATCGAGGACGTGGATTTTCCGGAGCTCGCCCCCGTGGCGGACCTCCTGGAGACCGCCGCGCCCATCGTCAAGACAGAGTAAAAAACTGCCCGCCGGTATGACGCCGGCGGGCTTACTTTATAACAAAAGGAGCGGAGATCATGGATCAGTTTGTGAAAGTACCGGGCGATACGCCCATGCACACCGTTCTGGATGTGAGCCGGGTGGAGCGGAAATACCTGGATCTGGCCTACGGGGAGCACCCCAGACAGAAGCTGGATATCTACCTGCCGGAAACCGGGGAGGGGCCCTTTCCCGTCATCGTGTATATCCATGGCGGCGCCTTCGTGGGGGGAGACAAGCGGGACGACCAGATGCTCCATGCCGCCGACGGCATCGCCCGGGGCTATGCCGTGGTGAGCTATGAGCAGCGGCTCCTGCCGGAGGGGGTCTTCCCCCTGCCGGTGTACGATACCAAGGCCGCCCTCCGGTGGCTGAAGGCCCACGCGAAGGAGTACTGCCTGGATCCGGAGCGCTTCGCCATCGCCGGGGACAGCGCCGGGGCCTATCACGCCCTCTTCGCCGCCGCCACCCAGGAGATCCCCGCCTTCGACGGGCCGGAGGCTCCCCGGGGGGGAGACAGCCGGGTGAAGGCCGCCATCGGCCTCTTCGGGGTATACGACCTGGCCATGCAGGCCCAGTTCAGCTTCGACCAGGGGCCCTTCCCCGGGGCAAAGGAGGTCTTCAACTTCGCGGATATGTTCGCCGGAGGGGATACCCGGAAGTGCAAAGCCCTGGGATACCTGACGGACTGCAAGACCTGGGTCACCCCCGCCATGCCCAAGGTGCTCATTCAGTGCGGGGACCATGACCAGATCGTGCCCTATAAGGCCTCCCTGGAGCTGGCGGACCGGATCCGGGCCGTATGCGGCGAGGACCGGGCGGAGCTGGATGTTTTCCCCGGCGCCCTCCACGGGGATCCGGCGTACCTCACGAAGGAGAATATCGAGAGACTCTTCAGATTCCTGGACGGGGTGCTGAAATAAGCGGATAGGAAAAAAACGAAGGAGCGCCGGTGAGGCGCTCCTCAGGCTGTAGACAAAGTACCAGACCAACGAAAATGGTCATTGCGAAACCGGTGACCGATGTCACCGGTTGTGGCAATCCGCAACTCTCGTCCTTTTATTTTTAACATGACCAAGGGGACGAGAGAACGGATCGCCACGTCGCTTTGCTCCTCGCGATGACAAAACTGGGTTTGTCGACACGCTCAAGGAGCGCCGGTGAGGCGCTCCTTTTTGCTGTATACCCGAAATCAATGCCCGCGGGTTTCCCCGTCAGTCCTCAACCGCAGGGATTCTCTCCCCCAGACCGGCGTACAGCTCCGCCCGGTCGTACCCCGTGTGGTAGCGGTAGGGGTCCAGCAGTCGGAAGAGGGAACGGCGCAGGCCGGCGCCCAGGTCCACCCGGTTGATCATGAGAAAGCCCCGGAAGGGGGGCATATAGGTGACGATATCGTTGATATCTGCGAAATTCCAGCACTCTTTGCACAGCGTGTCCAGGTATTTCTTCATGCGGTCGGCGTTGGAACGGATGCTTTTGAAGGGGCGGACGCTCCCGAAGGTGAAGAGGTGGGACCGGACGCCGAAATTATAGTTCAGATCCTGGCAGCAGAGGATCGCCTGTCCCGAGCCCAGGGACCAGCCCAGGATCTCCGTTTCGGCCCCGGGATGCTGCTCATGGAGGAGCAGCCACTGTTTCCGGACCTCCCGCTTGATGGTGAGATACATGTCCCCCCAGCCGCGATGCACCCGCAGCTGCAGGGGCTGACCCTCGAACTCGATGGAGTCGTAATACTTCACCGCGAATTCGCCCACGTTGGCGATCCAGTCCGAGAATCCCACGGTGCGCTGGAAATTCAGCTGGATCACGTTCCGGTCCTCTTCATAATGGATCTCGTAGTTCACTTCGTGGCGGATCCCCAGCAGGCGCTCCAGAGCGGTGTTGGTGTACCGGACCGCAGTGTATTCGATGGGGCGGGAGACGCCGCCTCTGTGGTTGTAGTCCTCGCTGGTGTTGATGAAATACTGCTCAAAAGGCAGACGGCGGTAATCCAAAGAAGCCCCTCCTCTCTCTATGCGGGATCCGACGTGCTCCGGCTGAACAGCTGATCCCGGGTCCCATAGATGGTATCGTACTCCCCGAGCTTTGTGAACCCGTATTTTTCGTACAGGCCCCGCTCGCCGCTCATGAGATAGACGGTCTCATATCCGATGCTCCCGGCGTAACGCAGGGCCTCTTCGATCATGCTTTGGGAGATCCGTTTCCCCCGGTGCCCTTCCTCCACAAACACGAAGCCGATAAAGGGGGAATAGCCGTATGCTTCGGGCAGCTCGTCCTGCTCCGTGAAGGTGCAGTACCCCACGACGCTCCCGTTTTCCGCCGCGGCGATCACCCGCTCCCAGTCCTGAAAGCCGTTCCGTTCCATCCGCTCGGCCAGAACGGGTCCGGCCCGCCAGGAGGAGTCCCGGGCAAAGGCGATCGTCTTTTCCCAAAGCGGGTGTCCGTATCGAATGCACAGCGTTTCCAAGCGCAGATCCTCCGTATCCTGTTTCCTTCCGGGTCTTCTAAATGTTCCGCCCCAGGAACTCCGCCAGGGAAGGGAGCGTATCCGCCCGGCGGTAGCGGGAGCCGTCCCGCTCCCGGGCCATGAGGCCCAGATCCACCAGAGCCCGGCGGAGAGCGGCGGGATCATGGAAGGCGGTCCAGGCGTCCAGGGCGTCCCCCAGCTCATCCTGGGTATAGTCCCGCCCGGCCTCCAGCTTCTCCGCCAGGTACCAGATGGCGCAGAGCTGCTTCCTGTACTTCGACGGCAGAGCGGTGAGCCGGCCCTTTTCATCCAGGAAGGACCGCAGCTCCGGGATCACCGGTTCAGGTCCTCCAGGAACTTTACCATGTCGTCATAGGGGGGAAGGTCCGCGATGAACCGGGCATAGTGGGCGTATTTCACCACGCCCGTCCCGTCCACCACGAAGACGGCGGGGAGCTGCATCTCGTCCCCCTCGTACTTGCCGTGCTCATAGCCCAGCTCCTTGCAGGCGGCGCCCTTTTCCATGAGCTTTTCCAGGCCCCCCAGATCCTTGCCGGTCATCTCGTCCCGATCCTTGGCGGCTTCGATCTCCAGGGTCTTGTAGAACTTCATCTCCGGGTCGCAGAGGATATCGAAGGGAATGGTCTCCCCATCCGTCGCCTCCCGGAACACGGCGGGGTCGGACTGCATCACCACCACCACGTTGGCGTTCGCGGCCTTGAACCGCTCATACCGCTCCGCCAGCCGGTGGGTATCCAGGTGGCAGGGGGGGCAGCCGATGTACCGTACCGCCCAGATCAGGGTATTTTTGCCGCTGATGAGGCCATAAAGGCTGTCCGCCGTACCGTAGGCGGTCTGCACCGGCATATCGGGAATGGTATCTCCTATGCGAAGCTTCATGAGGGTTTCCTCCTTATGTTGGTTTATTCCAGTATAGCATCGTCCACGGGTCGAGACAAGAAAGCTCCGGTGACTTCTCGGGTCCGTTGTCAAGCTCTCCGGCTCCCGGACCGGCGCTCGTCTGTCACGTCGTACAGGTCAAGCCGGTGCTCCTCAGCGTAGAGAAGCCGATAATGGTGTTGCAGGTCCCGGATTCGATACAGCTTTTCCTCCTCCGGATCGCCATAGCGTTCCGCCAGTTCCCGGAAGGGGGGGAATGCTCCGTAGTAGTGTTCATCCAGCGCTTCGATCTCCATCAGGATATCTGCCGCGCTCCGCGCTTCGTATTCTTCAATGTTTTCTGAGTTCAGAGAAATGAGGATCGACCGGGAATCCTCCCGGACAGGGGATCCTTCCCTCAGCCAATCCGCCTCCGTCCGGTAGATTTTCGGATCCAGCAGTCTACGGACTGCAGGAGAGAGGCGCTCCAGGTCCCGACGGCTGCAGCGGACATCAGCAAGGGCTCTGCCGCGGCCCTCCTCATGGGGAATGAAGAGGCTGATTTTCCGGCATCCCATGCGCTGCAGGATGCCGGTCAGTTCTTCCATTTGCCCCGTGTTCTCCGCCGTCAGACAGATTCCCGCGGTAAAGGGAATGCCGGTTTCCCCGGCGGCGGTCATCATCCGCAGAAGCAGGGCATGGTCTCCCTGCCTTCCGGCAAAACGGTCATGGTATTCCGGGAGACCGTAAAAGGTGAAATTCAACTGCTTTACGCCCTCTTCCCGAAGCATCCGCATCAGCTCACCGCACTGAAAGGCATCGCGCATTCTCATTCCGTCACACTGGAGGAAATCCGCCATGGGGCTCCCAAGCCGCCGCAGGGTACGGAGCGCCTCCCGCAGATCGGGGTGCTCCATGGAATAACCAAAGGCAAAGGCGCAGTGCAGTTCCGGCCTGTCTTTCCTGAGTTCCTCCAGCAGCCGCTCTGCAAGACGAAGGCTGCGGGTCCAGTCCGCGCCTTCGACCCTGCCGCTCCAGGAGAGCAGGCAGTGCCGGCAGCGGTTAAAGCAGGGAACACACAGGCTCTGGATCATCACCGATTTGGTTTTCACTTTTTTCGCCGCCCTTTCCGCAGAATAATCCGTATCCTACCACAGAAGCCTGAAGGTTTCAAGCGGGGATCCGGACAGCATAGCCCGGAAAAGTTGTAACCCGGCGGAAAATGTGGTAAAATACTTTGTTACTATGCGATTTGGATTTGGAGAAAACCTATGTCTGGTGGAAACAGCAAGAAAAACTGGACCTTCGGCACCCTGAAGAGCAGGGGATGGACGGAGGCTCTGCTGAAGGAGCTTCTGCCCCCGCCGACCTATCATCATTATAACGGACGCCGGGTGCGCACCTGGGAAAAATCCGCCGTGGTGGAGGCGGAGGCGGGGGAACGGTTCCGCGCCGTGGTTCAGGCTGCGGCCCAGGCGGAGACCCGGGCCCGGGAGGCCGCCATGGCGGAGACGGAGGACGCCCTGAAGGCGGCCTGCCTCCTGCTGGAGGAGGCCTGGAACGCCTGCCCCCGCACCGGGGACGAACGCTGCGCCAAGCTGGCGGAGCTCTTCCACCGGGGCCTCACGGAGCGCATGGCGGGGAATACCGCCTCCGCCAGTCTCCGCAGCGGCAAGGCCATGGGATATATCGGCCAGTTCCTGGCCCTGGAGAAGCGGGCGGGCCTGCCGGATGTGAGCGCCGCCGCGGACCTACGGCATTTTGCCAATGCCGGGGTGTGGATCGGCCGGAATCCCGGGTCGGACTGGTGCAAACGCATCTGGGACCGCTATGTTCCCGTGCTGGAGGCGGTGGCCTCCGCAGCCCTGACCGAGTTTACCCAGGCTCAGCCGGAGGCGGATATGGACGCTCTGCTGAATCTGGACAGGTTCCCGGCCCAGGAGCTGCTGGACCATCCCCTGAGCTATGTGTATTCCGTCTCCTATGTTCCCCGGGCCATCCGCAACAGCCTGGAGACTTTGGTGGCCCTGAATCCCAAGGATGAATACCCCGAAGCCCGGGCCATGGAACGGCGCTTTATCCTCCATATTGGGGGCACCAATACGGGGAAGACCTATGCGGGCTTCCAGCGCCTCATCCGGGCGGAGACCGGGGTATACCTGGCTCCTCTGCGCCTCCTGGCCCTGGAGGCCCAGGAGACTCTGCTGGATTACGGGGTGAACTGCAGCCTCTCCACCGGCGAGGAGGAGGATGTGCGGGAGGGAGATACCCATGTGGCCGCCACGGCGGAAAAGCTGGAGATGAAGCGCCGCTTCGACGTGGCGGTGATCGACGAATGCCAGATGATCGCGGATGCGGAGCGGGGGTATGCCTGGACCCGGGCCATCCTGGGGGTCCTGGCTCCGGAGATCCACCTCTGCGCCGCGCCCCAGGCCAAGGACCTGCTCCTGCGCCTCATCCGCAGCTGCGGGGACCAGGTGGAGGTGGTGGAGCATACCCGAAAGACGCCCCTCCTTTGCATGAACAAGGTGGTGAACTACCTGGATATCCAGCCCGGGGACGCCCTCATCACCTTCTCCAAAATGAACGTGCTGAGCATCGCGGAGGACCTGCGGCAGCATGGGAAGGAGCCCGCCATCATCTACGGCGCCCTGCCCTACGCCACCCGGCGGAAGCAGGTGGAGGGCTTCCTGAACGGGGACCGGCAGTATGTGGTTTCCACGGACGCCATCGGCATGGGCCTGAACCTGCCCATCCGCCGGATCATCTTCATGGATACGGAGAAGTTCGACGGCAAGGAGCGCCGTCCCCTGAAGCCGGAGGAGATCCAGCAGATCGCGGGGCGGGCGGGACGCTTCGGCATCTACGACAAGGGCTATGTGGGGGCGACGGAGAATCTCTCCCTCATCCAGGCGGGGATGGAGACCGTGGTCCCGCCCCTGCAGTACGCCGTGGCGGGCTTTTCCGACCTGGTGCTCATGGTGGATTTCGACCTGCTGGAGGTCCTCAGCGTATGGAACCGGATGCCCACGGCGGAGCCCTACCGGAAGCTGGATATCACCCGGTATATCACCATGATCACCCAGATGCGGGAGCGGGGCTTCCGCCTGGATAAGGAGCTGGAGCTCCGGGCCGCCAACATCCCCTTCGACGAGACGGACGACGAGCTGAGCATGCTCTTCTTCCGCTTCCTCCGGGTGTGGAACGGGGGAGGGGAGCCGGAGCAGCCGGCGCTGCCGGAGAAGCGCACCGCCTATACCCTGCCGGAGCTGGAGCTGTACTATCGGGAGCTGGATCTGTACTTCTCCTTCTCCAAGGCCTTCGGCTGCCATGTGGAGGAGGACAAGCTCCGGGAGGAGCGGGAGAAGACCGCCGACCTCATCAACCAGATCCTGCTCCATAACCTGAAGAACAACATCCGCTTCTGCGCCCGCTGCGGCTCCCCCATGCCCCTGCACCATTCCGGCCGCCTCTGCAGCGACTGCTACAGCCGCATCCGCCGGGGGTACACCGCGGGGAAGGGGAAGCGGAAGAGCGGATGACGTTGCCAATGGAAAAGAAAACACCCCCCGCAGCAGCTGCCTGTTCAGGCGCGCTGCGGGGGGAATTGCTTTGCGGGGCCGCGCCAACACGCGCAGAAGCTCCCTCTGCCCCTCATCCGTCAGCCGCCTTGCGGGAGGCGGCGGCTGACACCTTCCCCCAAGGGAAGGCAAACCGCGCGGCGGGGACGGGGGAAGCGAAAAATGCCGCGCCGGCACGCGCAGAAGCATCAAGAGGAAAAACAGACGGGGACAGAGGTCTGACCTCTGTCCCCGAGCCATATGCGGTGAAATTTATCGGGGATAATACGGGCATCGATCCCCGATGCACTCCCTGTTCTTCCCCATGTACCCGCAGACAGGCTGCGTCTCCGGCATGGTCAGGCCCAGGCGCTCCCGGGTGAAGGCCGCCGCCTCCCGGACGGCGATGCGGGCGGTGCGCTTGCAGCACCGGGGACCGCCCGCCTCCGCTATGGCGCTGAGGCAGCGGGAGGAAAGACGCAGGGGAAGGTCCCAGACCTCCCCGGCCAGCGGGGTGGAGCGGGTGAGGATACTGAAATAGATCCCCGCTCCGGCGGCGGCACCGCAGACGCCCCAGTATCCGCAGACGCCCCCCGGGACCTGCCTGCCCCGCTTCAGGGCCTCGGCCAGGGCGGAGGGCAGCTCCAGCTCCCCGCCGCAGTTCCGGTAGGCGGCGAGCAGGACGCAGGGGACGATGGCATGGTGCTCCGGCCCGTGCATATGGACGCCGGGCAGGGCGAATACTTCCTCCAGCAGCTTCTGGGGGTCCTTCTCCCGGCTCCGGAGCAGCAGGGGGATGAACTCCGCCTCCAGCCCCGCCGCGTGACAGCGGTCGCAGACATAGTGCCCCTTTTCGCAGGCGCAGGCGCTGAGCCGGGTTTCCCCGCAGAGGAGACAGGTGCGCTCCGTCGCCCGAGGCGCATAGACCAGGGGACTGCCGCAAAGGAGGCAGCCCGCGTCATGCTGCCCCTCCGGGGCTTTCCTTCGGATGCGGATGACGGACATGGTCGGTTCAGTCCTCGGGATGCCAGGCCGGGACCTGGGTCTGCTTATTGTAGATGGGGGCGGCCACGTTCCGGGGGAAGACCTTGATGAAATCCGGATTGGGCTCCTCATCCGGGATCGCCCGGGTGATGGCGTCCGCGTGCTCCTGCCAGCCCTTCTTCCACTCCGCGTGGGTGAAGATGAACAGGTCTCCCCGCATGATGCCCCGGACGACCCGCTCCCCGGCCTCGTCGGGATCCCGCTCCATTTTGCTCATATCCAGGCCGCTCAGGTCGGCCTTTTTGACCCCCTTGTTGGGGCTGACCCGCTTGGCGAAGGGGGAGCCCAGGTGCATCTCCCGGATCTTGTCCGTGGTGATGTTCAGGTTGGTCCGGAAGGGGCCGGGGCAGAAGACGCTGGCCCCCACGTTGGTCTCCTGGAGGTCCAGGGCGAGGGTCTCCATCACGGCCATCACCGCCCGCTTGGTGGAGTTGTACAGCACCATGCCCGGCAGGGGGATGATGCCGTTCTTGGAAGAGGTGCTCACCACCCAGCCCTCCTCCCCGTGCTTCAGGATCCGGGGAAGGATGGTCTTGATGCCGTTGAGCACGGACTTGAAGTTGATGTCGATGGCAAAATCCATGTCCTCATAGCTGGCCTCCCAGATGGGGCCCTCCATGAGGCCGATGCCCGCGTTGTTTACCAGGATATGGATCTTGCCGAAGGCGGCTTCCGCCTCGTCCGCCGCCCGGACGAAGGCCTCCCGGTCCATCACGTCCAGCAGGACGGGGTGACAGGGCCAGCCCTTCTCCCGAAAGATGGGCAGAGCGGCGTCCAGCGCCTCCTGCCGGAAATCCGCGATGACGATGTTCGCGCCCCGCCTGGCCAGGGCCTTGGCGATGCCCAGTCCCAATCCGCTGGCCCCGCCGGTGACGAATGCGGTTTTGCCCTGAAAATCCTGAATACCCATCATTGCACCTCCTGTATATTTTATGATTCCTGTGCGTTTTCCAGCCAGTTCCGCAGAAGCCGGGCGACCCCGGCCGCATCCCCGGGAGAGTAGACCGGCACCCCCGCCGGGCGCAGCTCCGTATCCGTCACCAGGGCCAGCAGCGTGGCGGGATCGCATACCGGCTCCCGGGATACGGCGCCCCGGAGGATCTCGATCTTGGGGTAGGGGGAAGCCTTGAAGCCCTCCAGCAGGATCAGGTCCGCCTCGGGAAACAGGGCGGAAAGCTCCCTTTCCGTCACCCGGGCGTATTTCACCGCCTGGAACTTCTCCCCGTCGAACACGGCGGCGCCCATGGCCCCCGCCTCCAGCAGGCGGCAGGTATCCGTCCCCTCCCGGTCCGGCAGGAAGGAATGCCCGTCGTGCTTGATGACGGCGACCCGCAGGCCCAGAGCTTTCAGCTCCGGGATGAGCGCCGCGAGAAAGGTGGTCTTGCCGGAGTTCTTCACCCCGGAGACCGCCGCCAGCTTCGCCATATCCGCGCCTCCTCTCCCATTCCGGATTATACCCTGTTTCGATCCCTCTGCAAAGCCCGGTCCGGTCTCCCGACGATACGCCCGGGCGTCCCTAGGACTGATCCCGGGGCTTCCAGAGGAAGAGCCCCTCCCCCGCGGCAAGGGCGCCCATCAGCTCCAGCAGCCTTTCATCCGGGTCAAAGACCGTCATATGGGTATCATCCGGCTCGGAGACGATCATGGACCCGTCCAGGAGGATGCAGAGGTATTTGCGGCGCATTTCCTCCGCGATCTGCTCCGGCGGGGGATTGAGGGGCATGTCCTCCCCCAGGGAAAGGTCCCGGTAGCAGTTCAGCTTGAGGATGAAGCCGATATGCTTCTCCTTCACCGCGGCCAGCCGGGACGGCTCAAGATAATACTTCTCTATGGCAAAGTACTGCCCGGGGCTGTCCCTGGGGACCTGCTCCGGCAGGATATCGACGATCCAGTATGGGGCTTCAAGCAGCTCGTCTATCGTTTTCTTCATCCGACCTGTTCCTTTCCCCGGGGATATCCATACTCTATCATACCCTTCCGCCTGCCGCAAGGCATGGGGACGGAAATTCGCCCCGGGGCGGAGGCGCCGGAAGGACCCTTCCTCGATTGACAGGGTCAGGCGGGACGTGTACAATAAACGAGAAGGAAGGTG
The DNA here is from genome assembly GCA_017545325.1 of Oscillospiraceae bacterium. Next base: position 17,746 of record JAFWOX010000080.1, read on the forward strand.
AGGGAATTGAACGGTCGAGCCTGGTTCGTCCGCCGCCCCAGGGATCTGAATGCGCTGCGGGCCCTGCATCCCCTGGATGCGGAGCGGCCCTACCGGGTGGCCGCGGAGCTCTTTCTGGAGGAGATGGATTTCCAGAATTTTCTCACCGATCTGTATGCGGACCGGGATTTCCTGGAACGGTATGCCTCCCTCTGCGCCGGGGGAGAGCCCCGGTCCTGTCTGCTGGTGCGCAGCGTCGGGGACCGGAACGGGATCCTGGTGCAGCCGGGGAAGGACGGCTTCATCGAATGGGCCGCCTTTACGGAACTCGAGCAGTGAAGCTGACCCCGCGGCAGCGGCGGGACCGATTAGCGTATTCGCCCCGGCTTACCCGGGGCCTTTTCGGAGCAGATAACGGAGAAAGGAAATGACGAACATGAGCGAATTCAAGTACCCCCATCTCTTTGAGCCCATCCGCCTGGGGAACACCCTGTTCCGCAACCGGATCTTCGCCTCCCCCACGGGCTATACCAATATGACCGGGGACAATATCCTGCCTCCCGGCGCCGCCGCCTATTATGCCCGGAAGGCTCTGGGCGGGGCAGCCAGCGTTGCAACCTGCGAGCTCATCCCGGACGGGGAGCTGGGCCGGGGCGGAGCCAACCACGTTGCCCTGGATGATCCCCGGGTATTCAGTCCCCTGTGCCGCCTGGCGGAGGAGGTCTCCCGCCACGGGGCGGTGGCAACGGCGGAGTTGCAGCATGCGGGTATGTTCGCCAACCGGGTCCCCGCCTTCATGGGGGGAAAGAACCTGGGCTTCGCCTATGGTCCCGTGGAGATGCAGGTGGGGGACCGGCTGGTACCGGAGATGCCGGAGGAGATCATAGAGCGCACCATTCAGAAATACGCCCAGGCGGCTCTTCTTGCCAAGCGGGCGGGCTTCGGCATGGTCCTGGTCCACGCGGGGCACGGCTGGCTGCTGCATCAGTTCGTTTCACCCATCACCAACACCCGGAAGGATAAGTGGGGCGGAGCTCCTATTGAGAACCGGGCCCGGTTCACGGTGGAGATCGTGAAGGCCATCAAGAAGGCCTGCGGCGCGGGCTTCCCCGTGGAGGTACGCATCAGCGGCAGCGAATGCTATGACGGGGGCTTCGGCATCGAGGAGGGGATTGCCTTCGCCAGGCAGCTGGACGGCCTCTGCGACCTGATCCACGTCTCCGCCGGGAACCACGAGGTGGAGGAGGTCTTCGCCGTCACCCATCCCAGCATGTTCCTGGGAGAGGGGCCCAATGTGAAATACGCCGCCGAGATCAAAAAGCATGTGAAGACTCCCGTGGCCACCGTGGGCGCCCTGGGAGAGCCGGAAATGCTGGAGGAGATCATCGCCTCCGGTCAGGCGGACGTGGTGGAGATGGCCCGGGCGCTTCTGGCGGATCCGGACCTGCCCCTGAAGATCCGCACCGGACGGGAGGACGAGATCAAGCAGTGCATGCGCTGCCTCAGCTGCTTCTCCACGGAGATGAACTGCGGTGAGCCCTACTGCGCCATCAACCCGGAGACCGGGCGGGAGATGGATATGAAGTACGATTTCCCCAAGGCAAAGGTGTCCCGCCGGGTCCTGGTGGTGGGCGGCGGCGTCGGCGGCATGCAGGCCGCCCTCACCTGCGCGGAGCGGGGGCATGAGGTGATCCTCTGCGAAAAGGGGAGCGAGTTGGGCGGCTCCATCCGCTGCGAGCGGAACGTGCCCTTCAAGCGGAAACTGGATATCTATCTGAACCAGCAGGCCCGGGCGGTGGGGAAGGCCCCCATCGATCTGCGGCTGAATACGGAGGTGACGCCGGAGTATGCCCAAGCCCTGAAGCCGGATGTGATCATCGCCGCCACCGGGGCCCGGCCCATCAAGCCCAATATCCCGGGCATCGACGGGAAAAACGTCATGGGAGCGGAGCAGGCTTATCTGGAGCCGGAAAAGACGGGGAAGCGGGTCTGCATCCTGGGGGCCGGCCTGGTGGGCCTGGAGCTGGGGATTTACCTGTCCATGCAGGGCCGGGAGGTCCAGGTGGTGGAGATGGCGCCGGCCATCAACGATGGGGGGAACTTCCTCCATGCTATCGGCCTGAAGGCGGAGCTGAACAAGCGGCAGGTGAAGGTGGATCTGAATACCAGGGCCCTGGAGATCCGGCCGGAGGGCGTCCTGTGCGCCGGGCCGGAAGGGGAGAAGGTCTATGAAGCGGACACGGTGATCTACGCCGTGGGCCAGCGGCCGGAATCGGAGGCCGCCCTTGCTCTGCGCTTCTGCGCCCCGGAGTTCTACCAGATCGGGGACTGCCTCAGCCCCCGGAACATCACCGCCGCCACCTCCGCCGCCTTCCATACCGCCAGGGACATCGGAAGGTTCTGATTTTCTTATCCCAAGCCGCCTCACCGGCGAGGCGGCCTGCGAGAATGGATCATACCCGTGATAACTGCATATCTGTTCGTTGTGTTCCCTCATCAGGCGCTCCGCGCCAGCTTCCCCCAGGGGAAGCCAGGGTACCGGTCGTCCCTGCGCCGGTGCGGCGAAGGGCACCCTGAAAAGCAAACGAGCGTTGCCCGCAGTACAGTCAGCGGAACTGAGGCGCATATACCACCCGCATG
>JAFWOX010000081.1 GCA_017545325.1 Oscillospiraceae bacterium
CACTACCGCGCCCCTGCTTCGCAGCCCCCGGGGAAGCCAGGGGGGTAATCTCCCTGCGCCGGTGCGCCGAAGGGCACCCTGAAAAGCAAACGAGCGTTGCCCGCAGTTTAGTCAGCGGAGCAGAGGCGCATATACCAACCGCTTGTTCCCCGCCGCGCCTATGTCCCCTTCGCTTCAGCGCCCGCCGTACCGGGGGTGCAGGGGGACGCCCCTGCCGCGCTCTTTCCCCGGTTTCTCTCGCGTGAGAGAAACCGGGCCGCCGGAGGCAATCCCCATCGCGGGGAAAGGATTCCCCCGCAGCCTACGCCCCCATCATCCGCAGAACAGATCCCGGAGGAAGGCGTCCGCATGGGTGACCCACAGGTCGAAATTGGGGAAGCCTACCCCGTCCATGATCTTCCAGCCCGCGTAGCCATGGGGATGGCCCGCGAAGGTATGGACCTCCAAAGGCACTCCCCGGGCCAGAAGCTCCGGATACAGGGCATGGAGGTTTTCCATGCCGACGTCCAGCCGCCCCACGGCGAAGAAGGTGGGGGGATACACCGCCCCGGTATAGTCATATTCCGTCCCCTTGTGCCGGGAGCCATAAATGCTCAGCTGGGCGTCCGGCCCGCCGGGGAGCTCATCCAGCTCATCCGGCCTGTAGTCCGGGAATTTGTCGATCACCCGCTGGTTTCCGGAGAAGGATTCGATGCAGAAGTCGATGGTGACGCCCCCGTTGGAGAAGCCGGCCATGGCGATCCGGTCCGGTCGGATGCGGTATTTCTCCGCGTCCCGGCGCAGGATGCGCAGGCAGCGGGCGGCGTCCGCCCCGGTCTCATACCGGCTCCAGGGGCAGCCGTTGGGGCGGCACTGGAGAATGAAGCACTGGTAGCCCAGGGCGTTGAATTCCTTCCCGATCTGATAGCAGTCGGGAATGGTACCGGCCCCGTGGCAGCCTCCCGCGATGAGGACGATGGCGCCGATGGGGGTCACCTCCTCCGGAATGAGCATTTCCAGGAAGTAAGGAAGAAAGTCCGGCCCGTGGTCGTACTCCCAGGTGAGGTCGGAGTAGTATTCCGTGTCCTTGGGCATGTTTCCCGGTTCCCAGAGGTAAATGCGCTCCGGGGCGTCCGGCAGGAGGCGAATGGCCTTCCGCATCTGGGAAAACCGCTCCTTCAGGGCGGCCCGGGCCTGGGGCTCCTCCGTATCCCTCATCTGCTGCTGGAGCTTGAACAGGGCGATGAGCTCCTCCACCGGGTAGCGGGTGGGATCCTCATACAGGGGGATGGCCTGATTCACCTCGTCCCCGCAGGCCAGGGCGAATTCCCGACGCTTCCGCATGAGTTCCCGGAATTCCGGACTGTCCATATGCATTGCCTCCTTGATACGGGTAATGGGGAGCCCTTCGGCTCCCTATGAGCGTGTCGACAAAGTCGACACGCTTCAACTCGGACCCGCTCCGCTGGGCTCCGAGTTGAGAAGGATGACATCGCCGCTGCGCGCCTCGGTCGTACACTTCGACACTTGCGGCGATAGCAGTATTTTGGGGCAAAAATGAA
>JAFWOX010000010.1 GCA_017545325.1 Oscillospiraceae bacterium
ACGGACTGCCCCACCCCCGGGGCCATGCAGTTCAACTGGCCCCTGCCCCTGAAGCCCAGGTGGCGGAACAAGGAGACCGGAGAGGTCCATCAGCTCACTTGAGCGAATTCCTGAAATACATCCCTGTAGAGGACGGAGCAGCGCTCCGTCCTCTACTCCGTCCTCTCAGCGTGTCGACAAACCCCGTTTTGTCATCGCGAGGAGCAGGCACACGTCCCTGCGAGGAGCCCTCGCGCGCGGAATGGAGCAAAGCGACGCGGCGACCCGTTCTCTCGTCCTCTTGGACATGTTAAAAGCATAAGGACGGGAGTTACGGATTGCCACAACCGGTGACATCGGTCACCGGTTTCGCAATGACCATTTTCGATGGTCTGGTACTTTGTCTGCAGTCTGATGCCCCGGCAGATTTGCGCCGGGGCATTGCGGTTTTCCGGCAGGTTTGGTATACTGCGAAAACCACAAAAAAGGAGGCGTCTCTATGGATACCGTCTGGTCCCGGTATGTCCAGGGCTGTATGACCCTGTATTCCTCCCGCCGCCTGCGCTTTCATGATCGCTTTCGGGAGCGGTATGTCCGGCTGTTTGACCTGGAGGACCGCCCGCTGCGCATCCTGGAGGTGGGCTGCGGTCCCGGCGCTTTGGCCGGCGCCCTGCACCGCTGGTATCCGAAGGCGGAGATCATCGGCCTGGATCGGGACAGGGAATTCATCCGCTTTGCCCGGGTGCATGAACCCGGCGTCCTCTTTCGGGAGGGGGACGCCGCGGCGCTGCCCTTTCCGGCGGATCAGTTTGATGTTGCGATCTCCAACACGGTCCAGGAGCATGTGGAGCCCTCCGCGTTTTTCGGCGAGCAGCTGCGGGTCCTGCGGCCCGGCGGCGTATGCCTCGTGCTCTCTTCCCGCAGGGGACTGCATGCCGCCGCCCCCTGTCTGAGCTGGAACGAAGAGGAGAAGGCCTTCTGGGAGAGGATCATGGAGCTGGATGATTCCGCGGAGAAGTACGGGATCTGCAAGTATCCCATGAGCGAGGCGGAGCTCCCGGCGGCCATGGAGCGATACGGCTTCCGGGATGTGCAGACCGGATATGCGCTGGCAGATCTGACGCCGGATGACCCCTCCGTTTCCCCGGAGCTGGCCCGGGAGATGATCCTTTCGGGAAAGTACAACGACCTGGAGGCCCTGGATTCCGCCGTTCTCACCCTGGGCAAGCGGATCAGCCCGGAGGACCGGGAGCGGACACGCCGGAGGATCGATGAGAAATACGCCCTGCGCCTTGCGCAGTATACCCGGGGAGAGAAGCAGTGGGATACCTCCGTCTCGGTGATCATGGCGGTCCGGGGCGTGAAATGAGGAAGGGGCCCGTTTCGCCCTTGAAGGCAGAGTGATACTTGCGATTTTTCGGAGAACTTGCTAGAATAGAGAAAAAGCAGAGAAAAGGAGGAGATGGAATGGCAGAGGAGTATGTCCTGCCGCAGCCGGAAACCCTTTCCATCAGCCTCCATGATGCGGATAAGCTCATTTCAGCCGGCAGCGGAGACGCTGCCTTGCTTTATCTCTACATCCTCCGCAGGCACGGAAACCTCGACCGGGAAACGGCCCGGGCGGAGCTGGGGATGGGGGATAAGCTGGATGCCGCCATGGGAACGCTGCAGAAGCTGGGGCTGGTGCGCCAGCCGGGAGGCAGCGCCGCTCTCCGGATCCAGGATCCCCAAAAGCTTGCGCCGGGCAGCTCGCCGGATATCCCGGTGTATACCGTGTCGGAAGTGCAGCGGGCGGCGGAGGACGCAGAGGGCTTCCGCAGCCTGCTGGATGAGGCGGCGAAGCGCCTGGGGCGCATCCTTTCCGGCAATGATATGATGGTCCTGTTCGGGCTTTACGACTATCTCGGCCTCCCGCCGGAGGTGATCCTGGTGATCATCAACTGGTGTACCCAGGAGCTGGAGCGGCGCTATGGCCCCGGGAAACGGCCTACCCTGCGGCAGATCGAGAAGGAAGCCTATATCTGGCAGGAGAGGGGGATCCTCACCCTGGAGCTGGCGGAGAAGCATGTGCAGGAGCTGCTGGACCGGCGGAAGGAGAGCAGCAGGATCCAGCGCAGCCTGGGCATCCGGGATCGGCTTCTCTCCCCCTCGGAGGAGAAGTATATCCAGGGCTGGATAGATATGGGGTTTTCCCCGGAAGCCGTTTTGGAGGCCTATGACCGGACTATCCTGAAAAAGAAGGAGCTGGTCTGGCCGTATATGAACCGCATCCTGGAAAACTGGCATAAGCGGGAGCTCCATGAGCGGGAGGCGATCCTGAAGGCAGATCCCCGGGAGCGGGGCCCTGTCCGGGGGAAAACCGCGGGGGAAGCGGCATCCGCGGGCCCGGCTGCAGAGGAATACCGGCGCATGCAGCGTTATTTGGAGAAGATGAACGGAGGCGGCGGCAATGGTGCTTGACGGAAGGCTTCTTCGCCGGGCGTTGGACCGGCTGGAGGAGGACCGGCGCAGGCGGGAGATCCGTACGGCGGAGCTGCGGCAGCGGCTCTATGACCTGGATCCGGCGCTGGCGGAGCTGGATTCCGGGATCCGGGGCGCCGCAGCCGGCGCGATGGAGTTGGCCCTGCGCAGCGGCGAAGACCCGGTAGCGGCAATGGAGCGGCTGCAGGAGAGAAGCCTTCAGCTGCAGAAGGAACGGACCGCGCGCATCCTCCGGCTGGGCTACCCGGAGCACTGCCTCGATGATCTCCCGGCCTGTATGCGCTGCGGCGACCGGGGCTATGTGGGGCGGGAGCCCTGCGAATGCCTGCTGCGCCTGTACCGGGAAGAACAGCGCAAAGAGCTTTCCAAGCTGCTGGACCTGAACGGGGAGCGATTCTCCTCCTTCCAGCTGAAGTATTATGACGATCAGAAGGATCCGGATACCGGGATCAGCCCGAGACAGCATATGGAGCTGGTCTTCATGGCCTGCCGGCGGTATGCGGAGACCTTCGACGGGAAGGGCTCGAATCTCTTCCTCAGCGGGGGACCCGGCCTGGGCAAAACCTTCCTTTCCGCCTGCATCGCCGCGGCGGTGTCCGATCAGGGCTGGTCCGTGGTCTATGAAACCGCGGTCAACCTGTGCTCCCGCTATGAGGCGATCCGGTTTGCGAATCGGGGTGATCCGGAGGAAGCGGAGCTGGATATCCGCCGGTACCTCCAATGCGATCTGCTGATCCTGGATGATCTGGGCATGGAGAGGGACAATGCCTTCACGGAGGGCGTGATCTATGAGATCATCAATGCCCGCCTGCGCAGCGGAAAGAGTACGGTCATCTCCTCGAATCTGTCCGTGGAGGAGATCTCCGACCGATATAATCCCCAGGTCGCCTCCCGGCTGGCCGGGGAATACGAGAATCTGAAGTTTTACGGCAGGGACATCCGAAAGCTGAAGAAGGAAGAATAAGGAAGATAGGACACAGGCGCGGCCGGATCGGCCACGCCTGTGTTGATTCATTCTGTTTCCACCGGGCGGAAGCGGACATTTGCCGAATAATAGTCGTATACGTTTCTCACCCGTTGACGGAGAGCGTCGTCAAACATAACTTCAGGATTGGCCTGCAGCCATTGTTTCGTATGCGCCTCCAGGTCGGAATAGATGAGGCTGTGCACCTCATAGCAGATATAGTCGTCGTTCTCCCAGACCTTGCAATCCTCCAGCTCCCGGAAGGACAGAACTTGTCCGTACAGGAAGACGCAGGCCTCCTCTGCCACCGCAGCCTTCTCATACATGAAGTAATACAGGATCGGCAGTTCTCGGAAAGTATCCGGATAATCCCGAAGGGGCAGCATCACCGAGAGGATTTGGGCGCTTTCCCCCTCCGCCGCCAGGAGCCGAAAATCCCAGTCGACCGGATGGACATGCAAGCCGGTCAACACCCGTTGAGGCTCGTCGGTAAAGCCGGGATCAAATACCGCGTCCTCTGCCGGGTCTTCCAGCACCAGAGCGGGGGAGACGGAGGAGACCACCCTTTCCTCCTGCCCGGCCAGCAGCTCCCGGACCTGTTGGATATATGCTCCGTTCTTCGAATCCCTCAATTCAGGACCGCCGTTCCCTTCAAAATACCAGGCCAGTTTTTCCTCCGGACCCCGTCCTTCTTCAGATGGCGTAATTTGGAAAACACTCGGCTCGGAAATTGCGGTGGACTGAGGAGCGGGAGAGATGGGCAGGGAAAAGTTCACCGAGCAGATCCAGTCCTGTCCGAATAAGAAACCCCCGTTCGTCAGCACAAAATAGTACCAGTCCCCGATGGGTTCCTCCAAAAGGGCCATATTATAGGCTTTGGACAGGTCTATGGTCATGATCCCCTGGGAATGGGGGGCATATTCTCTGTTCGTCATCAGGATATCGCCGGTTTGGAGCGCTTCCTCCCCCGTGGACCAACGCAGCAGCTTCAGCTGGGGCTGAAACCGCAAAGCCTTATCGGAACGGTTTTCCACGGTGATGTTGACGACGCCTCCGCCGACGTAAGCCGCCGTCAAGGAAAGCTCATCTCCGGAGAGTGCAGTGAACTCCCGATAGGCGTAGGCCGTCACGGAAAGGCTGAGGAGCAGTACGGCGAAAAGAAGCGCCATGCGGATGGTTGGATGCGCTGCCGCGCTGCGGGGCAGGGTCACCCCTGTGCGCGTTTCAAAGATAATCTGTATGTTTCGCAGGTTTTCCCTTCGAAAAGTGTTCATCGTATCCCTCCGTTTTCATGCATCAATAGACTGCGCAGTTTTTCTTTGGCGAGGTACAGACGGTTTTTTACCTGCTTTACCGTCAGGCCCAGAGCAGCGGCAATATCCTTCGGCTTCTGCTCCCCGGCATATCTGCGCAGGAAGATACTCCGGTCCCGCTCCGGGAGAAGGGCTAGGGCTTTAATGAGACTGCCCCTGCTTTCTTCCAGGAGGAGATGGTCCTCCAGGTCCAGGGAGAGAGAAAGGATGTCCTCATTGATGGGCAGTTCTCCCCGGCGCTGGATTTCCCGATACCGATCCAGGGCACGGGATCGGACCACCATACAGAGCCACAGCTTCAGGCTTCCCCGGGCGGGATCAAACTTCTCCGGTTCCTGCCAGAGCTTGATGAAAGCGTCAGCTACGCATTCTTCCACGTCCTGGGGGGAGGCGACGTCTCGCAGGATCCCCGCCGCCACAGACCACAGGAGCTTTGTATATCTGCGCATGACCGCGTCGATGGCCTGTTCATCCCCATCCCGTATGCGGTCAACGATCCGTTCCTCTTTCAATGCATCATCTCCCATGCAGCGATTGACCGGTCGTCTATAGTACGGAGAAATGGAAAAAAGGACTCAAAAAAACAAAGAGGCCGGAGACAAAACTCACGACCCCTCAGTATGTCGGAAGAAAATGCGTTCAGATCTCTCCCCGGAGCTTCAGTCCTTCCAAGATCAGCGATACGCACTGCTCCCGGTCGAAGGCCTCCGTGTCCACCGTCAGGTGGAACCAGCGGGTATCGCCCCATTTTCGCCCGGTGAAATTCTGGTAGTACCGGGCCCTGGCGGCGTCCGTCCGCTCCAGCTCCTCCTCCGCCCTGGCAAGGGAAACTTGCTTCCGCTCCGCCAGCTGCTGTGCCCGCCACCGGGGCCGGGCATGGAGGAAGACCCGGAAGCTCCTGGGCTCCTGATACAGGATATAATCCGCGCAGCGGCCTACGATCACGCAGCCCCCGCCCTCCGCGGCGATCCTTCGGAGCACGCGGCACTGGGCGGCGAAAAGCTTCTCCAGAGGCGGCAGATCCTCGTTGTACATGGCGTAGCCGGAGGTGAGAAAGTCGTACAGCAGGTTCTGCCCCATGGTCTGCTCATGGGCCCGGATAAAGTCCACGCTGAGGCCGCTTTCCTCCGCCTCCAGGGGGATGAGGGTTTCATCGTCATAGAAGGGGATCCCCAAGACCTTGGAAAGCGCCTCTGCCACCCATAGTCCGTCGGAGCCGGTCTCCCGGCTGATGGTGAGGATCAGGCCGCCCTTGCCGGTTTCCGGCAGGCCATCCTGCCAGATCGCCCGCTCCAGCTTCGTCTCCCGTTCCACGAAGCGGAGCAGGGGAGCCTGGCAGACGCGCATCATGCGCTTCATGAGGAAGCCTACGGTGAGGGCGGAGATCACCGTTCCTTCCCGGACCCCCACCAGGGCATGGAAGAAGAGCAGGGAGGTGAGGGCGGAAAGGGCAACCATGCAGCAGTCGGTAATGATCTTGCAGACGGCCACGGGCTTGCCGATCTTTGCGGAAACAGCCAGGCTCAACCCCTCCCCGGGGGTGGGGAGGATGGCCGGGGCCAGGTAGAGCATGACGCCGAAGGAGACCAGGGGGATGGAGATGAAAAGATAGACAAGGCGCAGGGGATAGCTGCCCGGAGCGGGAAGAAAGCCCAGCAGCTCCGTAGCCGCGGATACCAGCAGACCAAAGAAGAAAGAAGCCAGGATCTGCAGCAGCATGCTTGCCATGAAATCCTTCCGAAGGATCAGGACCTCCACCAGGATATAGAAGCAGTAGGTCCCCGTGGTGCATATGCCCAGGGCGATCCCGGTGATCTGGTGCGTCACGTTGGCCAGACTGGTGACGGGACTGACGCCCAGGGAGGATTTTACGGAGAAGACCACCCCCAGCGCCATGATGAACAGGCCCAGGAAATAGACCGTTCCGCGCTTCAGCCAAACCTGGAGCGAAGGGGAGCCGCCCGCACGCCGCTTCATGCGCTTCTCCTTTCTGAAGAGCGGGACCGGGAAGAACTCCGGTCCCGCAGGGTTTATTCGTCCCGCGTATCGAACAGACGGTATTCTCCCGCCCGGAAGACCCGGATGAAGTCCCGGATCGATTCCAGGGGCTCCTCCGTTTCGATGCCGCAGAGCCGGGTCTGCTTTGCGGCGGAGTGGTTGTCGCTCCCGGCGAAGACCGGAAGGCCGTAAGCCCTGGCGTATTCCGCCGCCCGCTCATTCTCAAAATCCCTGCGGCAGGCGTTCAGGATCTCCACCCCGTCCACCTGGCGGGGGAGAAGCTGGATATAGGGGATATAGGGGGCCTCCCGGAAGGGGTGGGCATGGATGACCAGGGCGCCCTGGCTCCGGACATACCGGAGATATTCCCCGATGGGGAGCTGTTCCAGATTCTCATTTTCCAGCAGCCATTCCGGACTGAGCCCGTAGGTGAGGAAGTCGCAGCCCAGATGGGCGAATTCCCAGCCGAAGAAGACCTTCAGCCCCAGCCGCTTGCCCTCCGCCCGGGCGTTCCGGTAGCCGGAGCAGAGGATTTCCACCCGCCGTTTCCAGCCCAGCTGAGCCGGCGCGGTGGTGTTCCCGCCCAAAAAATGATCGGTAATGATGATGCCGTCGAAGCCCAGGGAGTGATAATACCTTACCTGCTCCTCCGCCGGAACATGGGCGCAGCGGCTGGCCTCCCCGGTATGGCAGTGGGTCTCATACCGCCAGGTCATAGCAGGTACTCCTTCAGGGCGTCCATCATCATCCGGCAGGCGATGGGGGCGTTGGGGTCCTCCGGCATCAGAGGATTGCGGCCGCCCAGGGTCATGGTGAAGCCGTGGGCGGAGCCCAGGAAGCGCCGGGCCCGGACCGGGACCCCCGCCTGGATCAGCTTATGGGCATAAAGCTCTCCCTCGTCCCGGAGGGAGTCCAGCTCGGCGGTGATGACCACCGCGGGGGGCTGGCCCTTCAGCATCTCCACCTCCGCCACGGCGGGGGAGCACAGGGGATCGCCGCCCTGGCCGGGGGCGATATAGCAGGCGTCGAACAGAATGGCGATCTGAGGCGGAATAGCCATGGGATGCTGGAACTTGTCGAAGGCGCAGGTCTTCAGATCCAGCGGCGGATAATCCAGGATCTGGAGGCGGAAGCGGAAGGGGGCGTTCTCCTGAACGCTCCGCAGGCAGGTCACCGCCGTCAGGTTGCCCCCGGCGCTGTGGCCGCCGATGGCCATCCGGTCCGTATCCAGGCCGTATTCCTCCGCATGGTCGAAGAACCACTGCACCACGTCAAAGGCGTCGTTTGCGCCGGCGGGCCAGGGATGATCGGGGGCCTTGCGGTAATTGATGCTCACCACCGTGATATCCAGCTCATTGCGGATCATGTCGCACCAGAAATCCACGTCCTCGCAGTTGCCCCCCACGAAGCCGCCGCCATGCATATCGAAATAGACGGGGGAGGGCTTGCGGCCGGACCGGTACAGGATGCAGCGGACTTCCCCATCCCGGGTGGGGACCATCATCCGCTCCCCGGCCACCGGCAGGGTCAGCGGGTCGGGCATATCGGCGCCGGCGGGCAGCATGGCCTGGCCCACCATGAGGTAGAGATTGACCAGCTCCTGGCGGCTCATTTTCCGCATGTTTTCCTCATTCATGAAATCGGGGAAGGTAATCGGTTCCATACGATCAACTCCTGTTGTGTACTCTTCTGCTATTTTACGGGAAAGAAGGGCCGAATGCAACGCTTTTCTCCCGGCTCGGTTGCGGGATCCTCCGGAACATGGTATGATAAACAGGAAGCCTCAGCCGGCAAAGATCCCCTCCACCGCCGACCGGATGGCTCCGCAAAGCTCCGGATCCAATGGCTGGAAAGCGGTATCCGGATCCTCCCGTATGGCTTTCCGCTCCGGGTCAAAGAAACTGCAGCCCGCATCGGGAAGGCCGATGCAGCTTCTGCCGCTGAGGAGCCGGTAATGGGTGCAGGCGATCAGATAATCCCCATAGACGGAAGCATGCTCCCCATCCTCCCAGTACAGGGGAAAATCCGGATCCTGCCGAAGCAGCTCCTGCCATACCCGGCCTACCGGACTGAGCAGAGCGCCGGTCTCCCGGCAAAGCTGCTCATGGAAGGCGTTCATCTGCGCCTGGTGCTCCGGGAAGGCCTTCTCCGCCCAGGTGAGGGCGAACACCGGCTTCACGTTTCCCGCCTTTGCCAGTCCGGCCAGGCGTTTTCCCGCCTCCAGGTCTTCCGGCGTCCCGGCAAAGGGATGGGCCTTCTGCTGCAGGATGCAGTAGTCGAAGCCGCCATACAGCAGATTGAAGCGGCTTTCAAAATACTCCTTCACATGGTAATCGAATCCCATGCCGGGATGGCACAGGAGCACCGGGGAGATGGTTTCTCCCGTGCCCGCCTCCCAGAGCCGGGCGAAGGTATGGGGCATATCATGGAAGAATGTGTGGCTGTTGCCGATGAACAAAACCTTCATGCATGATCTTCCTTTCAGCGGAGCAGGGCTTCCCGCTCCCGGTAGTCCGGCAGTACGGAGGCGATGAGGGCATAGAAATCCCTTCCGTGGTTTTTGTGGCGGATGTGGGCCAGCTCATGAACCACCACATAGTCCACGGCCTCCGGCGGATAGAGCATGAGCCGCCAGGAGAAGCACAGACGGTTCTTCCCGCTGCAGCTTCCGAACCGCTTTTCCGCGCCGGTGATGGTGATCCCCGCGGGGACGAGGGCCATGATGCGGCTGTAATGGGCCACCCGCCGGGGGATCAGCTCCTTGGCCTTACGGATGCAGTCCAGGCGTTCCTCCTCCGTAGGTGCGGGGGGAAGGCGCGCTGCCCGCTCCCGGGCCTTCGCCATATGGGTATCCAGCCAGGCTCGTCGGCTTTCCACAAAGGCTTCTATCTGCACCTTGGGCATGCGCTGCGGCGCCCGGACCAGGATCTCCAGATCACGGGTGATCTCCAGGCTGACGGTGCGCCGCCCGGAACGAATAAGACGATAGGAAACAGGATCCATAACGATCTCGACCTCCTGCCGATATCCCATCTTACCCGGCCGGCGGCGGTTCGTCAAGCGGCGGTATGCCGCAGGAACAGGAGGCAGGCATTTTGAACTGTGAGCATTGCGGCGAGGAACTGAGCGGCGGGGTCTGTTCGGCCTGCGGGGCGGAATACCTGCCCGTGTGCATCCATTGTCAGGCGGTCGTTCCTCCGGGGAGCGAATGCTGTCCAGCCTGCGGAAGCGAGGTCCTGCCGGGCTGGAACGTCTCCCGGGAGGAGATGGTACGGCGGGGCATGCGCGCCTTCATGCCCTATACGCCGGAGCACAACTATGATATCTATCTGGGGGGAAACCCGGATGGGGGCGGCTATGTTTTTCATAATGACCCGGGCTTTTCCGGGCCGGTACCGGAAAGGCTCGTGCTGCCCGGTCTGGTGGAGGGCAGGCCGATCTATGGCGTATGGAATGAGTTTTTCTGCGTGGGAGACGAGTTTACCCCGGACCGGTATGACGAGACCTTCCGCCGGCTTCTGCCGCTGAAGACCATCATCGTCTCCAACGGGCTCCGGGAGATCTTCACCTATGCCTTTTTCGGCTGCTGCGGATTGGAGACCCTGGTGCTTCCCCGAACCGTGCAGAAGATGCTCTATGACTTCTACGACCTGTTCTCGGACGGAGTCAGTCCCCTGCAGAACGGGTTTTACAAGCAGAATATCACCATCCGCTACCGGGGCAGTCGGGAGGAGTGGGACCGGGTGCTCCGCACAAGCCGGTTTGAGGATTATGTGGAGATGGGGCGGATCCGCATGGAATTCCTGCGGGAATAAAACCAAGACCCCCCGGCAGAACTGCCAGAGGGCCTTGGTTCAGAAAAGAGAAAGAGTCAGGCTCACGGTGCACAGCCCCTGTCGGCTCCCAACGACAGAAGCGGCAGCCGTTGAGCTTTCACAGCGGAAGAAACGACGGTAACTGTGATCTTTCATCTGTAATGTAACATATTTTACACAGAAAAGCAACTATTTTTCTCAAATATTTGGCGAAAATTCCAGAAATCTTTTCCCGTAATTTGAAAATATCAGAAAAATGACGAAATATTGAAGATGGGAGAGAAATAAAATGGAAGGTTTGAAAGCAGTGTTCCAGCCGATCCAGGTCGGTCCCCTTCGGGTCAGGAATCGCATTGAGGTTTCCCCGGCGGAGCCCATGCTCTGTTCCCGGGATGGTCTGGCCACCCCGGAATTCGTGGATTATACTGCCCAGTTTGCCAGATTCGGCGCAGGCATCGTTACTGTGGGGGACAGCGCGGTGACCCAGGCCTATGCGGATACGAACCATTATGCGATCAACCTGGCGGACCGCTTCGTGGTCCATGGTCTGGTGAACGTGACGGACGCCATCCATCGCTGGGGCGCCGTGGCCTCCATCGAGCTGAATCTGCGGGATGAGCGGCTCCCGGCGGAGTTCAGCCATGAAGAGGTCAAGGGGATCATCCGCGCCTTTGCGGAGGCGGCGGAGCGGTGCCGGAAGGCCGGCTTTGATATGGTCATGCTCCATTTTGGTCATGGACACACCGCCGCATCCTTTTATTCCCCCCATGTGAACAAGAGGACGGATGAGTACGGCTGCCAGACCTTTGAGAACCGCTGCCGCTTCGCCCGGGAGATGATCGACGCGGTGCGGGAGCGCATCGGGCCGCACATGGCCATCGAGGTGCGCATGAGCGGGGACGAGCTCTATCCCGAGGGGGTGCATGTGGAGGACGCCATCGCTTTTGCCCGGGCCATTCAGGATAAGATCGACCTGGTCCATATCAGCGCCGGGAGCATGTACGATCCCCGGACCATGGGCTCCACCATCCAGCACACGTATATGCCCCGGGCCACCAACCTGTACCTGGCCAGACAGTTCAAGGCGGCCGGGCTGAAGATCCCCGTGGTGAGCGTGGGCAGCCATGATATGGTCTCCGCGGAGAAGGCCATCAGCGAGGGAGACTGCGACATGGTCGCCATGATCCGTTCCTTCCTGGCGGATCCGGAAATGCTCATCAAGGCCAGGGCGGGTAAGGTGGACGAGATACGCCCCTGCCTGCGGTGCAACAACTGCACCGGGGGCGATCCCCATGGCTGTCCGACGCCTCTGCGCTGCTCGGTGAACGCCGTTCAGGGGAGGCAGCCCCTCTTTGATGAGATCCCCCCGGCGGAACCGGGAAAGAAGGTGGTCGTCGTGGGCGGCGGCTGCGCGGGGATGGAAGCGGCCCGCCGGCTGAGCCAGCGGGGCCTGAGGCCCGTCCTCTTCGAGAAGGGGGAGGAGCTGGGCGGCAGCCTCCGCATTGCGGGGGCGAACCCCATCAAGGGGGACGTGCGGCGATATGGGGACTGGTCCGTGCGGATGACCCTGCGCGACCCCAATATCGATCTGCGGCTGGGCACCGAAGCCACCCGGGAGCGGGTGCTGGCCGAGAAGCCCGACGTGGTCATCCTGGCGGTGGGCAGCGAGCCCATCATCCCCAGGGTTCCCGGGATCGAGGGCGGCAATGTGTGCCTCGCGCAGGATATCGACCTGGGCCGGGTGAAGCCAGGAAAGCGGGTGATCATCGTGGGCGCCGGTCTTACCGGAACGGAGACCGCCGTTTCCCTGGCCCGGGAAGGGCATGAGGTCACGGTCCTGGATATGCTCTCCTTGGCGGAGATCCGTAGCCGGGAAAAGGCGGTGAACACTGCCCAGCGTCTTGCTCTGGCGGAGGGGGTGCGGTTCCTGGAGAAGCACCGGCTCGTCTCCGTCTCTCCGGAGGGAGTGACGGCGCTGGACGAGGCGGACAGGGAGGTTTTCCTGCCCTGCGATACGGCAGCCCTTTCCCTGGGCGTCCGGCCCAGAACTGCGGCGGTCGATGAGCTGCGGGATGTTTGCGGGACGGTCGTATGCGTGGGGGACTGCAACAATCGGCAGGGGAACATTACCTCCGCTGTGCGGGAGGGCTTCTACGCCGCCATGAACGTATAAAAGGATCGGAAAAATCGCCCCTGACGGACTCCGTCAGGGGCGGTGAATACACAGGTTGCGGCGCGTCAGCGCTGTTCGATGGGAACGTATTCCCGGGGCCGGATGGCCGCCTGATAGCCGGGGCGGATCAGCCGCTTGCCGGTCAGGACCTCTTCTATCCGGTGGGCGCACCAGCCGGCGATCCTTGCGCAGGCGAAGAGCGGGGTAAACAGCACCTCCGGGATGCCCAGCATGCTGTACACCAGGCCGGAATACAGGTCCACATTGGCGCACATGGGCATTTCATGCTTTTTCGTGGTCATGATCAGGTCGATGCCCTGGATCTCGATCTGCTCCAGGAGGCGGAAGTCCTCCGTCCGATCCTTCTGCTCCGCCATCTGACGGGCAAATTTCCGGAGCAGCACCGCCCGGGGGTCGGAGAGGGTGTAGACCGCGTGCCCAAGGCCGTAGATCTTTCCGCTCCGGTCGCCGGCCTCCTTATTCAGAAGCTTGGTCAGGTAGGCTCTTACCTCCTCGTCATCCTCCGCGTCCCGCACATGGGCCCGGATATCCTGGAACATCTCCGTCACCTTCCGGTTGGCGCCGCCGTGGAGAGGCCCCTTCAGGGAGCCGACGGCTCCGGCAATGGCGCTGTAGGTATCCGTACCGCTGGAGGAAAGAGCGCGGCAGATGAAGGCGGAGTTGTTGCCGCCGCCGTGCTCCGCATGGAGGATGAGGAGCAGGTCCAGAAGCTTGGCCTCCTCATCCGTATAGCTCTTGTCCTTCCGCACCAGCCGAAGGAAATTCTCCGAAAGGGTGAGCGCCTCCTTGGGGTTATGGATGTACATGGATTTGCCGTCGAACATATGCCGCCGGGCCATGTAGGCGTTGGCGACGATGGAGGGGAAACGGGCGATGAGCTCGATGGACTGGCGCAGCATGTTCTCAGGCGACGTCTCATCGGGATTCTCATCGTAGGCATACAGGGCCAGCACGCTCCGTCCCAGCATGTTCATGATATCCGGACTGGTGTTCCGGAGGATCATGTCCTCAAAGAAGCCCTTGGGCAGGGGGCGCACCTTGGCCAGGATGCTTTCATAGAGGCTCAGCTCTGAAGCATTGGGCAGTCTTCCCATCAGCAGCAGATAGGATACTTCTTCGAACCCGAAGGTGTTGTTCCGCTGGTGAGCCTCGACGATGTCCTCCACGGAAATACCCCGATAGTACAGCTTTCCGGGGATGGGGTTCCTGACCCCGTCCTGCATCACATAGCCCTGAACGCTGCCGATCTTGGTGATGCCGGCGATGACGGCGGTTCCGTCAAAATTGCGCAGGCCGCGCTTCACGTTCTGGTTGCGGAAATAGCTGTCGCTGATCTGGTATTCCTCCCGTACCTGGCGGTACAGGGGACTGACGTCCATGGTGCTGAAGACTTCATTGGATTCCATGGGAAGACCTCCTTCGGGATAGTATCACGAATTATACACATCTCTACAGTAAATTGCAAGCGTAAATGCAAGAAAATGAACGTGCTGATTCAAATTCGGTAATTATCACCGATTATCCCCCTGGATCGATGGAGTTTTTTGCAGGATTCGAAAAAATGAATGCAAAATTCCGGGAAAATGCGCCGGAAGCCTCCTGCGCAGGCGGGGAATATGGTATACTGATCAATATTTTATGCGGAAAGGTGCGTACCGCCGATGATCAAACTGGAAAAACAAGGCGTTATCTATACGGCAGCCGGTCCCAGACCGGCTGCGCCGGGGGAGGAAGCCGCTTCCGCCGCCCGGGAGGGGACCATGAGCGGGGCAATCCTGCGCAGCCATCACCGGGATAGGGGGGACTCCCTTCTCCATCTGCGCTTCGACAGCCTCATCAGTCATGATATCACCTATGTGGGCATCATCCAGACCGCCATGGCCAGCGGCCTGCGGTCCTTCCCCGTGCCCTATGCCATGACCAACTGCCATAACAGCCTTTGCGCCGTCGGAGGAACCATCAATGCGGACGACCATGCCTTCGGTCTCTCGGCGGCGAAACGCTTCGGGGGGATTTTTGTGCCCCCAAATATGGCGGTGATCCACCAGTATGCCCGGGAGCAGCTGGCGGGCTGCGGGAAGATGATCCTGGGCTCGGACAGCCATACCCGCTACGGCGCCCTGGGGACCATGGGATTCGGGGAGGGGGGACCGGAGCTGGTCAAGCAGCTGCTGGGCGACCCCTATGACCTGGCCAGGCCGGAAACCGTTCTGGTCTGGGTGACCGGCAAGCCCGGCCACGGGGTCGGGCCGCATGATGCGGCCATCGCCCTTTGCGGCGCGGTGTACGCCAACGGCTTTGTGAAAAACAAGATCCTGGAGTTTGCCGGACCGGGGATCCGGGCGCTGCCCATGGATTTCCGCATCGGCATCGACGTCATGACCACCGAGACCGCCGCCCTCAGCTCCATCTGGGAGACGGATGGAAAGGTGGAGGAGTACTATGCCGTCCACGGGCGTCCGGAGGAATACCGGAGCCTGGCTCCCCGGGAAGGGGCGTATTACGACAGCCTGGTCCGTCTGGAGCTGGACAAGCTGGAGCCCATGGCCGCGCTGCCCTTCCATCCCTCCGAGGCGGTCACCCTGCGGGAGCTGATGGCTGAGCCCGGGGATCACCTCCGGGCTGTGGAGCAGCGGGCAAAGGTGCAGCTGGGTCGGGAGATCCGGCTGACGGATAAGGTCCGGAACGGCAGACTCTATGTCGACCAGGGCGTGATCGCGGGCTGCGCCGGAGGCATGTACGATAATCTGGCGGCGGCGGCGGCGATCCTGGAGCGGGGCAGCATCGGAAGCGGAGCCTTTTCCCTCTCCGTCTATCCCCCCAGCCTTCCGGTCGCCCTGGAGCTGGCGGAAAACGGAGTGGAGCGGGCGCTGCTGGAAAACGGCGTGATCTGCAAGCCCTGCTTCTGCGGGCCCTGCTTCGGCGCGGGGGATGTTCCGGTGTGCGACGGCCTTTCCATCCGCCATACCACCCGCAATTTCCCCAACCGGGAAGGGAGCAAGCCGGGAGACGGGCAGGCTGCCGCCGTGCTGCTGATGGACGCCCGGAGCATCGCCGCCACCGCGGCGAACGGCGGGTTCCTGACCTCCGCCGCGGATGTGGAATACGATGAACCCGTGCAGGGGCGGCGGCGCTTCGATCCCAGACCCTACGGCAAGCGGGTGTATTCCGGCTATGGCCGGGGAGATCCGGCGGCGGAGC
The DNA here is from genome assembly GCA_017545325.1 of Oscillospiraceae bacterium. Next base: position 15,946 of record JAFWOX010000010.1, read on the forward strand.
TGCGCTTCGGCCCCAATATCGTTCCCTGGCCGGAGATCCCGGACTGCGGGGACAGCCTGGTGATGCGCGTATGCAGCGTGCTTCGGGATGCGGTCACCACGACGGACGAGCTCATTCCCTCCGGGGAGACCTCCTCCTACCGCTCCAACCCCCTGAAGCTGGCGGAGTTTGCCCTCTCCCGGCGGGATCCGGGCTATGTGGACCGCAGCAAGGCCTGCCGGGAGGCGGAGAAAGACCGCGCCGCCGGCAGCATGGAGGGGGAGTGGAGCGAAGCGGTCAAGGCCTTCGGCCTGCGGGGGGAGGAGGTCTCCGCCGCCCGTTTCGGCTCGGTGATCTTTGCCAACCGGCCGGGGGACGGCTCCGCCCGGGAGCAGGCCGCCTCCTGCCAGCGGATCCTGGGGGGCTGCGCGAACATCTGCTACGCCTTTGCCACCAAGCGTTACCGCTCCAACTGCATCAACTGGGGCATGCTGCCCTTTGTCCTGGAGGAAGGGGAGGAGTTCCCCTATGCTGACGGCGACTTCCTGTATGTGCCCGACCTGCGCCGGAGCCTTCTGGAGCTGCGGGAGAGGATCCCGGCCAAGGTGCTTTCCGGCGGACAGGTGCGGGAGATCACCCTGAACCTGCCCGGATTGACGGAGGAGGAGCGGGATATCCTCCTGGCGGGATGTCTCATGAACTGGTATAAGCGCAGAGGGGAGGGAAAGACCGAATGAAGATCGGCATGAAGCCCATTGTGGAGATGGATGGGGACGAAATGACCCGGATCCTCTGGCAGGAGATCAAGGAGACCCTGCTGCTGCCCTATGTGGCGCTGGAGACGGAGTACTATGATCTGGGCCTGCCCAACCGGGACAGGACGGAGGATCGGGTCACCCTGGAGGCGGCCCGGGCGATCAAGCGCCTGCAGGTGGGCGTCAAGTGCGCCACCATCACCCCCAATGCCCAGCGCATGGAGGAATACGGCCTGAAGCAGCTTTGGAAGAGTCCCAACGCCACCATCCGGGCGGAGCTGGATGGGACCGTGTTCCGCACGCCCATTCTCACCAGCCGCATCCGGCCCTATGTCCGGGGCTGGAAAAAGCCCATCACCATCGCCCGGCATGCCTATGGGGACGTGTATAAGGCGGTGGAGCTTCCGGTCCCCGGCCCCGGCACGGCCGAGCTGGTGTTCCGGGGGCAGGAAGGAGAAAAGCGGCAGGAGGTATATACCTTCAAGGGGCCGGGGGTGCTGCAGGCCATGCATAACCGGGAGGATTCCATCGAGGCCTTCGCCCGGAGCTGCTTTACCTACGCCCTTCAGGAGAAGCAGGATCTCTGGTTCTCCGCGAAGGACACCATTTCCAAGGTCTATGACGGCCGCTTCCGGGAAATCTTCCAGAAAATCTTCGACGCAGAGTTTGCCGAAGCCTTCCGGCAGGCGGGGATCACCTATTTCTATACCCTGATCGACGACGCCGTGGCCCGGGTGATCCGCTCGGAAGGGGGCTTTATCTGGGCGACGAAGAACTATGACGGCGATGTGATGAGCGATATGATCTCCACCGCCTTCGGTTCCCTGGCCATGATGACCAGCGTGCTGGTTTCCCCCCATGGGTATTATGAGTATGAAGCCGCCCATGGGACGGTCACCCGGCATTACCGCCGGTGGCAGCAGGGGGAAGAGACCAGTACGAATCCCATTGCCACCATCTTCGCCTGGACCGGCGCTCTGCGCCGCCGGGGGGAGCTGGATGGAAATGAGGCCCTGGTCCGGTTCTCGGCCGGGCTGGAGAAGGCCTGCCTGGATACCATCGAGGCGGGGGCCATGACCAAGGATCTGGCCGCCCTCTGCGGCGATCCGGATGTGCGTCCCCTGAACACCTCGGACTTCCTGCAGGAGATCCGGAGCAGACTGGAAGCGGGGCAGTCGGCATGAGAGAGGCGCTGGCGATGGGACGCACCCTGCCGGAGGCCTACCATCGGGCCCTGGAGCTCCTGCGGGAAGAGGGGGAGGTGACCCCCTGCCCGGACTACAACACCACCCAGCGGGAGCTGAGCATGACCATGTGGGTGCGGGAGCCTCTGGCGGAGCCCATGATCTCCAAGCTGTTCATCGGCGGCTATCGGGAGCTGGAGCAGTACCGGCAGGAGATGCTGGACGGCATCCTGGATTTTGAGATCGAGAAGGGAAACTGGGCCTACACCTACCATTCCCGCATGGCCCCTCAGCTGCCCTTCGTCCTGCGGGAGCTGCGCAGGAACCCGGAATCCCGGCGGGCTGTGGTAGACGTGCGGGACTGGGTGCATGACAGTGCGGAAGGGAATGAAAACCCCGCCTGTCTGCAGCACCTGCAGTTCTTCATCCGGAACGGAAAACTGGACTGCGACGTGCTGTTTCGCTCCAATGATGCATGCAAGGCTGCCTTTATGAACGCCTTTGCCCTGATCCTCCTGCAGCAGCGCCTGGCAAAGGAGCTGGGCGTTGAGGTGGGGACCTATACCCATCGGGCCAACAGCTTCCACTGCTATGAGCGGGATTTCCCCATGCTGGACGGGTATCTTCGCCGGATCCGCTCCGGGGAAGAGATCACCTTTGATTATGCGGGAGAGTGGGAGGAGCTGATGGCGGAGGCGCGGCCGGAGATCGCCGCAGCGGTGGAAGAACTGAAAAACAGATGAGGCAGAAACCGTGGCTCGGCTCCCTGGCTCTCATCCTTGCGGCTGTCATCTGGGGCTCCGCCTTCGTGGCGCAGCGCAGGGGAATGGAGTTCAACGGGCCCTTTACCTTCAATTCGGTGCGGTGCTGTATCGGCGCTGCGGCGCTGGGACTGGTCTCCCTGTTCCTTCCGCGGCGGGGGGATACGGATCGGCGGAGCACGCTCTTATGCGGCCTGTACTGCGGCCTGTGCCTTTTCTTCGCCACCAACCTGCAGCAGCTTGGCCTGGTGGATACAGATGCAGGCAAGGCCGGCTTTATCACCACCTTCTATATCGTCATGGTGTCGGTGGCGGGTCTGCTTCTGGGCAAACGCTGCGCCAGGATCACCTGGCTGGCGGTGGTCCTGGCCTTCGCCGGTCTCTATTTCCTCTGTATGTCCTCGGGGAGCCTTCGGTTCCGGCGGGGAGATCTGCTGGTGTTCCTCAGCGCCCTGTGTTATACCGTGCATATCCTGCTGGTGGATCATTTCGTCCTGAAGGCGGACGGGGTCCTGATGAGCTGTATCCAGTTTGCCGTATGCGGGATCCTGAGTCTGATCCCCGCCTTTGCGATGGAAACGCCAAGGCTGCCGGATCTGGGCAGCGGGATCGTGCCGCTCCTCTATGCGGGGCTTCTCTCCTGCGGCGTGGCCTATACCATGCAGATCGTGGAACAGAAGCACCTGAAGCCCGCGGTGGCCAGCCTGATCATGAGCATGGAGTCCGTGTTCGCCGTGCTTTCCGGCTGGCTGATCCTGCATGAAAAGCTGTCCGGCAGGGAGCTTCTGGGCTGCGGGCTGGTGTTTTCCGCCGTTTTGCTGGTGCAGCTTTGGCCGGAGAAAAAGCAGCGGACGGCATAAAAATGAAGAACACTGGGGAGAGCGCGATGCGCTCTCCCCAGTGCCTTTTGGGATGATTCACAGGTCGTGGCCCTTGCTGGCCTGGTCAAACAATTTCGTGACCTGTGTATCCGGCACCTTGGTGAGGAGGGTTACCACGACGCCGATCAGTAAGCTGAAAATGAAGGCGGGAAGAAGCTCGTAGAGCCCCACGGCGGGCTTGATGGCGTAAAGCCACACCAGATCCAGGATCGCCCCGCCCGCGATAGAGGCGATGGCTCCGGGGAAGTTGTACCGCCGCCAGTAGAGGGAGAGGATGATGGCGGGGCCGAAAGCCGCGCCGAAAATGCCCCAGGCGTTGGAAACCAAGCTCATGATGGAGTTCTTCTTGTCCAGAAGGGCGATCAGAAGGGCGGCAACGGAGATGATCAGGACGACGATGCGGCCGACCCAAAGCATTTCCTTGTCCCCGGCCTTCCCCTTCCGGAAAACCGGCTGGTATACATCGCTGGCAAAGGCGGAGGCGGAAGCCAGAAGCTGGGAGTCCGCCGTGCTCATGGAGGCGGCCAGGATGGCGGAGAGCAGGATGCCGGAGATCAGGGCGGGGAAGAGGCTGCGCACCAGCTGGATGAAGACCAGCTCATTATTCTCCAGTCCACTGCCGAAATACCGGAAGCCGATCAGACCGGTGAGCACGGAGAAAAGGAGGATCAGCGTGGTCCAGCTGCTGCCGATCACCGCGCTGCGCTTGCATTCCTTCTCGGAACGGATGGACATGTACCGGATGATGATATGGGGCATACCGAAGTACCCCAGGCCCCAGGCCAGACCGGAGAGGATCCCGTTCGCCGCGCTCCACCCGGCGGCGCCGCCCACAAGGTTCCAGTAACCCGCCGCGAGGGCGTGGGCGTCCGCTCCCTTGCCCGCGTTCAGCGCGGCCAGGGCAACGATGGGGGTGGCGATTAGGGCGATGAGCATGAGCATGCCCTGGAAGAAGTCCGTCCAGCAAACGGCGCTGAAGCCGCCCAGGAAGGTGTAGGAGACGATGATCACCGCAGCCAGGATCATGGCGCCTGTGGCATTCACGCCCAGCACGGTGTTGAACAGGGTGCCGCAGGCCTTGATGCTGCTGGCGGCATAGATGGCATAGGCCAGGATGAAAATCACTGCGCACAGGATCTGCAGCAGCTTGTTCCCGCTGAGGAAACGGTTGGTGAGGTACTGGGGGATGGTGATGGAATCCTTCGCCGCGATGGAAAAGCGGCGAAGCCTCTGGGAAACCAGGATCCAGCTGAGGGCCTGCCCCAGGGCCAGGCCGACGGCGGTCCAGATCTCCACCAGACCGGTGAGGTACAGCGCGCCGGGAAGCCCCATGAGCACCCAGGAACTCATATCCGAAGCCCCGGCGGAGAGAGCGGCGACGATACCGCTCACCTGGCGGTCACCCAGGAAATAGGCCTTCTCCCCCTGGCCCTTGTGCTTCAGGAAGAAATGCAGGCCGATACCCAGCATGCAGACCAGGTAGAGAAGGAATACGATCAACTCTGTGTAATTCAAAACAGCGACCTCCTCTTGACAAATAAGCATTTACTAATATATAATATAAGTAAATTCTTGAATGAAGCGATTATAAACGAAACCGGAAAGAATTGCAAGTAAATTCTGCGATTTACTCGGAAAAAGAGGAAAAGATGAATCTGAAGCGCTATCGTTTCTTCCTGCAGACCGTAAAAAGCGGCAGTCTCAGCGGCGCGGCGGAGGCCCTGGGCTGCTCCCAGTCCGCCGTGAGCCAGATGATCGCCGGGCTGGAAAAGGAGCTGGGGGTGAGTCTGCTGCGCCGCAGCCGCACCGGCATCCGGCTGACGGAGGAGGGAAGACTGCTCCTGCCCGAGATCGAAGCCCTGCTGGAAGCCCAAAAGCGGATCGAGGACCTCTGCGGCGATTTCCGGGGCGGTGAGCGGGGCGCGGTGGTGGTGGCCTCCTTTTCCAGCGTGGCGGTGCATTGGCTGCCGGGGATCTTCAAGGCCTTCGGGGAAGCCCATCCGGATGTGGAGCTGCGGCTGAACACGGGAGACTACCACGATGTATCCCTCTGGCTGGGATCCGGTGCGGCCAACGTGGGATTTGCCACCCCCAGCTGCGCCGGGGGATGCCGGTTCATCCCACTGTATCGGGATCCGCTTCTTGCGGTGCTGCCTCCGGATCATCCCCTGGGAGACGCCGGGGAGTTTCCCGTGGAGCAAATGGAAAAGGAGTCCTTCCTGGGGCTGCTGGCCGCATCGGATCAGGATGCGCGGGATTATCTTGCTTCCTTTGGGATCACCCCCAATATCCGGCTGTCCACGAAGGACGACTATGCCATCCTGGCCATGATCCGCAGCGGCCTGGGGATCAGCATCATGCAGGAGCTGCTCCTCCGAGGGGAGACGGAGGGTCTGCGTCTGCTCCCCCTGAAGCCCAGAGCCTACCGGACCATCGGCCTGGCGGTGACAGAGGAGGGGGAGCGGAATCCCGCGGTACGGTCCTTTGCCGCCTTTACCCGGCGTTGGGTCCGGGAAAACTGGCGGGAAGGGGCAATATAGCGGGGAATGGTCCCCACGGCTTTTCTTCCGGGCGGATGAAAAAAACCAGCGCGGCCGCAGCGGGCCGCGCTGATCATTCTGCCGGGGGTTCAGACCACCTGGAAGAGATAGAATTTCAGATAATCCGTCTCCGGGACCCCCCAGAGGATGGGATGATCCGGAGCCTGCTGCCGGGCTTCGATCTGCCGCAGGGAAACTTGCGCATCGGCCGCCGCTTCGCGGAGCATTGCCTCAAAACGGGCGGCGGGCATGAAATGGGAGCAGGAGCAGGTGGCGAGATATCCGCCCCGGGGAAGGAGCTGCATGGCCCGCCGGTTGATTTCCTTGTAGCCCCGGTAGGCCCGGTCTGCTGTCGCGCTGCTCTTGGTGAATGCGGGAGGATCCAGGATGATATAGTCCCAGGGGGAGCCGCCCTTGGCCGCTGCCTCCGTGAGCAGATCGAAAACGTCCGTCCGGAGAAAGTCGATCCTGTCCCGGAGCCCGTTCAGCTCCGCATTGCGCTCCGCCTGCTGCAGGGCCTCCGGGGAGATATCCGCCGCCGTCACCCGCTTTGCGCCGGCGGCGGCGCAATTCAGGGCGAATGCGCCGGTATGGGTGAAGCAGTCCAGGACCCGCCGCCCGGGGGCCAGCCTTGCCGCGGCCAGACGGTTGTACTTCTGGTCCAGGAAGTACCCGGTCTTCTGCCCGCGAATGAAGTCCACGTCAAAGCGCAGGCCGTTTTCCCGGATCTCCGTATGTCCGTCTCCCTCCTGGACAAGCCCCGGCAGGGAAACGTATCCGGACCAGGGCTCCAGACCCTCCTTGGTCCGAAGGGGAGAATCGCTGCGCTCGTAGATGATCCGGATCCGCTCCCCCTGCTCCTCCAGCACCTGAAGCAGGAGGCGGTACAGGAGAGCCTTCCGCAGCTCCATGCCCAGGGAAAGGACCTCCGTGACCAGAACATCCCCGAAGCGGTCCACGGTCAGACCGGGGAACTGGTCCGCCTCGCCGAAAATGAGGCGGCAGCAGCCGTAATCCTCTCCCATGACCGTGCGGCGATACTCCAGGGCATACCGGATGCGCCGGAGGAAAAAGGCCTCGTCGAAACGGTCGTTGGCATTCCGGGAGAGCAGGCGGACGCGGATCTTGCTGCGGTCGTTCACCGTGCCGCTGCCCAGCCAGCGCCCCTTGCGGGAGAAAACATCCACGATGTCCCCCTGGGCGTATTCTCCCGATACGGAAAGGACCTCCTCCCCGTAGACCCAGGGGTGTCCGGCCCGAAGGGCTCTTTCCCCTTTGGGGGTGACGGTAAATCCGGCATAACCGCGCTCCATGTGCAGCACCTCCGGGGAAAGGGTACCATGCCGGGGGACTTTCGTCAAGAATTCCGGGATATGTCTTGTTCCCGGAGAGATTTGTGGTAAAATACTCAGGAGTTCCGAAATCGGTTAACGGGAAGGAGACCCAGATGATGAATGACTTTTTTTCCGGGTTGACGGAGGCGCTGCTGCGCCGATACCCGGATAAGGGCGTCAGCAAGGATCAGATCACCGGAGCGCTGAAGACCGCATTGGAGCCGGAGACCCTGATCAATGCCCTGGCTGAGGTGTTTCGCAGCACCCCCGGGGAGATGGAGACGGCGCTGGAGGAAAACGGCCTCGGGGATATGATCGCCCGGAGACGGCTGTCCGCCGATGCCGGCAGCGCCGGCGGGGAGACTGCGGCGCCCTTCTGCGAAAAGAGCGGCGGTCTCCATCCCTTCGACGGGCTTTTCCGCGTCCATGCTTCCCCATCGCTGACGGAGCCGTTTCCTCTGCCCGGCGACCTCCATACCCGGCTCCGGGGGCTTTCCCGCCGGGTCGCGGAGAGCGCGGCTGCGGATCCCTTCCTCCGGCTCTGCCGCACGGGGACGGAAGCGTATTACCGGGAATTCATGCGGGATACGGCTCCGGTGATCCGGGAAGAGATCCGGAGGCTGTTCGGCGAGGAGGGCCCCCGCTATCTGGTGACCACCGGCATCGGCGCAAACGAGCAGTTCTGCCACTATATGGCGGCGGTGAACAACCGGGATCCCCATCGGAGGCTGGATTGGATCCTCATCCATTCTCCCGGGCAGCTGGACCTGCTGCCGCCGGACGCCGCGGAGGACAATACCCTGTTTATGGAATTCAGCCGGAGCAGCGTGACGGAGGAGACCATCAAGCTCCATGAGTATACCGCCAGATCCTGCCGACGCATCGTCTTCTCCAATGGGGGCGGACTGAAGCAGCTGGCGGAGCGGGACGGGAACCTGATCCTCACCATGCCCGACGCCATCTCCGGCCGGTACGGGCGGAACAAGACCCCCATCCTGCTGGCTCCCATGCTGGCGGCGGGAATGGATACTGAGCGTTACTGGCTGGAAATTTCCCGGGCAATGGAGGCTTTCGACCTGGAGGATCCGGATTCCCTGCCCCATACCCTTGCCCGCTTTATCCTGGCCGCCCAGAAGAGCCGGGGGACGAACTTCCTCTATCTGGGCTGCGGGGATGATCTGCTGGGGCTGCTGGGGGATGAATTCATCCAGTTCTGGAACGAGGGCGTGAATAAGGATGGGAACGACCTTTTGGTCTCCCGCTTCTTCGGCCTGCCCAGGGACAGCCATATGAATCTGGAAGGGGTCCTGGGGAACCGCCGGACCAAGCTGGGCATCTTCCTCCTGCGGAATGACCGGCGGGGAGGCGTCGCCCATCCGCTGGTGCGTCAGCAGGTGGATCCCATCGATCCCGGCCACCGGGGACTGGTGCTGGGGGACGAGGAGGTCATCCTGGCCCTGGCCAATTACCGGCGCTTTGCCGAGGTCATGCCCTCCCTCCTGTTTGAGATCGTGGGGGAGCCGGGCACGGATCATTCCGCCGTGCTGGGCCAGCTGTTTGCGGACGTGACCTTCGTCTATTCCCGCATGATGGGCATCGATCCCGGCTCCAATCCGGAGGTGAAATTCGTCCGGCAGCGCTCTGCGGCGCTCCTGAAGGGCTTCGCGGCGGAGCTTCGGGCGGGGGGAAGGATCGGGGAGCTGTTCACCGCCGAGGCGGATCGGGAGGCGGAGGGATGAGCAGAAGGTTTTTTGTTCCGGATTACTATCCCGGTTTCGCCTGCAAATGCGGCAGCTGCCGGAGCTCCTGCTGCCGGGGCTGGCCGGTCATCATCGCCGGGGAGGAATATACCCGTCTGCAGGAGGCGGATTGCTCCCCGGAATTCCGCAAGAGGCTGAACGAGGCGTTCAATCTGGATGGGGATCCCCGCCGGGGCGGCACCGCCCATGTCGTCCATGACCGGAGCGGGGGATGTCCCCTCCTGGGGGCGGACGGCCTGTGTACGCTGCAGCTGGAATTGGGAGAAGGGCTCCTGCCGGATGTATGCCGGCTCTATCCCCGGAATACCCGGGAGGTGTGCGGTGAGGCGGAGTGCGCCTGCGCCGGGAGCTGCGAGGCGGTAACGGAGCTGCTGCTCCGGCGGGAGGAGCCTCTGGGCTTCTGCGCTGTGGAGCTGGAGGAGGAGCCCCGCTTCCCCATTGAGATGAAGGAGAGCTATTTCCGGGAATGCCGCCTTGCCCTGGAGGTCTTCCGCCGGGGGGAGGGGCTGACGGACCGGTTCCGCAGACTGAACGAAGCCCTGTTCCATGTGCCCGAGGGGGAGGATACCGCCCTGAACGGCGTGGGTATGCTCTGGGATATGACGGCCTACTTCGCAAAAAACAGCCCGATCGTCGGCGAATGCTGCCGAAAGGCTTTGGCGCGGTATGGGCTGGAAGGCCGTAAGCCGGAGGAAAGCCTCCTTCCCGCGCTGGCGGAGGGCTATGGCCGTGTCCGCCGGATCGGCAGGACGATCCTGCCGAATTGGGAGATGGATCTGACCAATCTGATCCTCAACAGCATGTTTTACAACAGCTTTCCCCATGTGGGAGGGACCAATGGGGAGGAGGACCCCTTCCTCTCCCTCTGCGTCACCGCCGCCTTTGCGGACTTTGTCCTGATGGGCTGCCTCCGGGAGGAAAGCAGCCGGGAAGACGCGGCGGATGTGATCTCCTCGCTGTTCCGGCTGATCGAGCATTCCGACTTCAAGTATCGGGCGGTAAAGTATTATCGGGAATGGGGAGACCGTGCTCCCGGAACTTGGCTGGGTATTCTCCGCCGGATCACCGAATAAAGGAACTGAAACGAAACGTGCCGCAGGCGAAACCGCCTGCGGCATTATACTTTCCGGGGTTTACCTGAGTTCAGGGAACCCATCGGTTTTGAGCTGGCTGCCGTCCGGAAGGATCCACAGCGCCTCGGCCTCCAGCCCTTGGGCCAGCGCTGTCCCGGATTCCCGGTCCATCAGGAAAAGCGCGGTGGAGAGGGCGTCCGCCAGCAGGGGATTCGGCAGCAGGATCGTTACCTGGGTATACCGATCGCAGGGGCAGGCGGTCTCCGGGTCGATCAGGTGGTGGTATCGTTTTCCTTCCACCAAATAGTACCGCTGATCCACGCCGCTGGTGACGGCGGAGGAATCCGTGAGGGAAAAGGTGCGCATTGGCTTGCTTTTGTCCAGCGGGTCCTCCAGGCCGATGGCCCAGGGGCTTCCGTCCGGCTTCGTTCCCCGGCAGCAGACGCTCCCCCCCATGTTCAGCAGCCAGGAGGTGCAGCGGGCGCCATCCAGCAGCTCCATGGCCCGGTTCTGCGCCCAGCCCTTGGCCACCGCCCCCACATCCAGCTTCAGTTCCGGGTCCAGATAGCGAACCGTGCAGGCTTCCGTGTCCAGCACCAGGTCCGCCATGGAGCAATGCGCAGCTGCTTCCCGGAGCCGGGATTCCTCCGGGAGACAGGCGGAGGCAGGATCGGCGGCCGCGGCTTCCCGGGCTTCCTGCCATAGGGCCAGCACCGCCCCCAGGGCGATATTCAGCTTGCCCCCGGTGAGCTCATGCCACAGGGAGGAGAACAGCAGCAGATCCATCAGCTTCCGATCCACCTTTACCGCTTCGGCGCCCGCCCTTTTGTTCAGGGTGCAGAGATTCACGAGATCGGGATACTCGTGGTAGATATCGAAGCGGCGGTGATCCTCCATCAGCTGCGCATGCAGCCTTTCCGCCAGGGCGTCAAATTCCGCCCGGCTTTCGGTATAGGCGGTGAAGGTGGTCACCGTGTCGAATACGTCCGCATAGGTCACGCTGTACCGGTGCGGCCCGCCGCAGCCGGCGCAGGAAAACAGAAGACTGACGCAAATAAGCAGCGCGGCGGTTTTGGCGCCGTGCTGCCTGAGGAATATCCCCGCATGTCTGCAGATCGCTGACATCGTCTTTCCTTTCGTTTACAGGTTGCTGACGTATTTCTCGGTAAAATTGAGGAAATGCTCCGTAAAGGTGGCGGAGGTTTCCACGCTGGAAGAGTACTCATGGGGCATGTACTGGGGATTCAGGCTCTTCAAGGTATATATGCCCAGGTTGGAGCAATGGTCCGCCACCCGCTCGCAGTTGGTGATGAGGTCATTGAACACAAAGCCGAGGCTGATGGTGCAGCGGCCGGCCTGGAGCCGGGCCACATGCCGCAGCTTCAGCTCGTCGCACATGATATCGATGACCTCCTCCAGCGGCTCAACCTTCAGCGCCTCCTTCTCGTCTTCCTTGATGAAGGAGGTGCAGGCGATGGTGGTGACTTCGTTCACCGCCTGGATGAAATACCGGAGCTCTCCCGCCGCTTCCTCGGAGAAGACAAGGCGCTTGTCCTGCATCTCCACCGCAAGCTCCATGAGGTTCATGGCATGGTCGCCCAGACGCTCCAGATCGCTGATGGAGCTGAGGGCTTTATCCAGCTCCCATTCCAGATCGGCGACCGCTTCCCGGCCGAGGATCCGCATCATATAGTCTCCCAGCTTGTCCTCGTATTTGTCCAGAAGCGATTCCCGCTGGGCGATCTGCTCCGCCGTATCCTTGTCGAAGGTATCGAACAGGCCGAGGGCGTCCGTGACGGCCTTCTGCGCCAGCTCCGCCATCTTCTGCACGGCGGCAAGGCTGAGGTTCACGGCGGTGCGGGGATAATGCAGAGCGGAATCCGTCAGCTTGTCCAGATATTCGCTGTCCGCGTCCTCGGCGGGGGAGTAGCGGATGATCCGGTAGCAGAGCTGTTCGATCTGTTTATGGAAGGGGGTCATGATCAGGGAAGCGCCCAGGCGCGTCAGCGTATTCAGTGCGGCGATCCCCACGATATTCGCGGTCCCGTTCATAAAGGCCAGCAGGCCGAATGCCCGAAGAATATAGAAAACAAGAAGGATCAGGATGATGGAGATCCCGGTACTGACGAGATAGCTCACCGCGACTCTTCTGCCGTTTTTCGTCGCCCCCACCATGCTCAGCAGGACCGGCGAGCAGGCGCCTAGGTTGATGCCCATGATGATCGGCAGACAGGTGGAGTAACTGAGAACGCCGGTGACGGAGATGGCCTGAACGATGCCGACGCCGGCGGAGCAGCTCTGAATCACAGCGCCCAGGACCAGACCGGCCAGGAAGCCCAGGGCGGGGTTGGAAAAGAGGGTGAGGATTCCGGTGAAGCCGGGGTCGGATTTCAGCGGCTCCACCGCGTCGCTCATGATGCCCATGCCGGTCATGAGCAGGGCAAAGCCCAGAAGGATGGAGCCCAGGTGCTTCTTCCTCTGCTGCCGGACGAAGAGGATGAGAATGATGCCCGCCAGGGCGACCAGGGGAACGAAGGTGGAGGAGGAAATGATCCGCGTCCAGCCGCTGCCCCCATGGGCGCTGGAAAGAGAAAGGATCCAGCCGGTGGCGGTGGTCCCGACCTCGGCGCCGAGAATCACGGTGATGGTCTGGGCCAGCTTCATCATGCCGGCATTGACGAAGCTGACGGTCATGATGGTGGTGGCGGAGGAGGACTGGATCACGGCGGTGACCACGATGCCCAGCAGCAGGCCCTTGATCGGCTTGGAGGAAAGGGTCCAGAGAATGCGCTCCATTCGGTTGCCCGCCAGGCTCTTCAGGCCGCTGCCCATGGTGGACATGCCGAAAAGAAAGAATGCAACTCCACCCAGAAGGGTGATCACATCGAATATCGTCATATGCGCGCTCCATCTATCATCCAGTAATTACGCAAATCCGCAGATATTATACATGAAGCGTCTGGATAAATCAATTGCCGGCGGCAAAAGGAACGCAGAAAAACGCCCGGCGGCTTCAGACCGCCGGGCGGGGATTCAATCCAGGATCTTCCCCTCCGTGGAAAGGGTGACCACCTGCAGAGGAATCGCTTTTCCGCTGTCCTCCAGGGCTGTGCGCACGGCATACTCCATGCCGCCGCAGCAGGGCACCTCCATCCGGAGGACGGTGATGCTCCGAATGTCGCCGCGCCGGAAGATCTCCGTCAGCTTCTCCGCGTAATTCACCCCGTCCAGCTTGGTGCAGCCTACCAGGACGACCCGGCCCCGGATGAAATCCCGATGGAAGGAGGCGCAGGCATAGGCGGTGCAGTCCGCGGCAATGAGCAGATCCGCTCCCTGAAAGACCGGGGAGCTGACGGGAACCAGCTTGATCTGTACCGGCCAGTTTCTGAGCTCGCTGGGGATCGTCTCCCCGCCGGGCGCCCCCGGCGCGCCGCTCCTTTCCCGCCTGGCGTTTTCCGCCGCTGCGCCGTCATAGGCGGGGGCTTCCCGCTCCTCAAAGGTGATGGCCCCGGCGGGGCAGGCGGGGAGACAGTCCCCCAGGCCGTCGCAATAGTCTTCCCGGGTGAGTCTGGCCTTTCCGTTCACCATCTGGATGGCGCCTTCATGGCAGGCCGCGGCACAGGCGCCGCAGCCATTGCACTTCTCTTCATCGATGCGGATGATCCTTCTTTTCACGGCTTCTGCGCATCCTTCTGCGCCTTTTCGGCGGCCCTGCGTTTTTTCTGCTCTTCCGCCACCTTCATCATGTGCTCGTACATTTCGTCCCCCACGCACTGGCGGGCATATCTGCACCATTGGACGCAGCTCAGGGTGTCGTTGTAGGCGACGAAGCCGCAGTGCTCGCAGGTGACGGAGGTGTCCACGGAAAAGATCTCGATGAGGTTTCCGCATTGGGGACAAACCTGCTCCCGCAGCGTAGGCGTTCTGGATTTGCTTTGGCAGCCTTCCATGATCATGATCTGTTCCCCCTTTGACCGAAAGCGTTTGTTTCCTCTCTGACTCTGACCTGAGTATAGCGGATGCCGGAGGCATTTGACGTTGCGCAGGCAACAATTACAATCAGACCAGGATGCGGAACAGGTTCCGGTCGAAGTCAATGAGCCCCGCGCTGCGCATGGCGGAAAGCTCCCGGCTCACCGCGCTGCGGTCGGCGCAGAGATAGTCGGCGAGCTCCGCCCGGTTCAGGGGCAGGGTGAAATATCGGCTGTCCTGGAGCTGGGACTGGTGGGAAAGGTAGGTCAGGATCTTTTCCCGCAGGGTCTTTTTGGAGATGATCTCCACCTTCCGCAGGAACTCCCGGTTCTTTCCCGCGATCACCCGGACCATGTTTTCCACCAGCTGCTGATGAAAGACGCAGCTCCTGCTGCAGGTGTGCATCACCTTGTGGAAGGGAAGAAAGAGGATCTCGGTATCCTCGGCGGACAGGAAGGTGACCAGGCTGCGGTCGTCCTCGCCGCAGGCGAAGGTCTCTCCAAACAGCTCCTCCCGCCGGAGCCGAAGAATGGTCGTTTTGTTCCCCCAAAGGTCCTCCTTGACCATATCCACCGCACCGGAAAGAAGGATACCGATATACCTTATGGACTCGTCCTCCAGGGCGATGACGGAGCCCTTGGGATACCGCCGGAGACTGTAGCCGATGCAGGCCAGCATGACCCGCTGATCCTCCTGCCGGATCCCCTTGAAGAGGGGGGAGGGGATGCTGTTGGGAAGCTGTTCAGGCATAAGATCTCTCCTTTCCGCGCCCTCGGCAGTAGGCAAATATGTACTGCTGATATACGCCGTTATAGGGGCTGTATCGGTCATAGGGATACCCGCCGGGGTACTCGGCCTCCAGGGCTCTCCGGATCCATACGTCCACCGGAAAGGCGTTCAGATGATGAAGGCCGAACAGAGAAACGCAGCTGGCGACCTTGATCCCCACCCCGTACAGGCCGGTGAGGGCGGCGCAGGTCTCCTCCTCCCTGGCCTCCGCCAGGGCTTCCAGCCGGAGACTGCCCCGGGCCACAGCCAGGGCCGCAGCCCGGACGTATTTTGCCCGGTAGCCCAGACGGCAGGAGTCCAATGCGGCGTCCTCCAAACGCAGGAGGCCCTCCGGAGAGGGAAAGGTGAAGAAGCCGCGGCCCTGCCGGTCCTCCCGCGCCTCCCCCGCGTTCCGGCACAGGAGGTCGATGGACCGGCGGATGGCCGGGATATTGCGATTCTGGGAGATGATGAAGCTCACCAGCGCCTCCCAGGGATCCTGCCTCAGGATCCGGATGCCCCGCTCCTTCTCAGCGGCTCGGTATAAAAAGGGGTCCTGCTGCCGGTCCACCCGGGCCCGTATCCCGGAATACGCGGTGTCCAGGTCGAAGTATTCCCGCCAAAGGGCTTGAAACTCCTCTTCGCTGCAGTCCAGCTCAAATCCGCCGCCGTCCGCTTCCCGGATGTACAGACAGCTCTCCCGGAAGGGAATGCGATATCCGCCGCCTTCCAGGGGCTCCCAGCGGAAGCACTGCCCGCTCTCCGCGATGCGGGTCAGATCAAAGTCGTCCTGCGGACGAAACAGCATGGCGCGCCCTCCTCTCCCTATTTGACAGCTTATCATACGGCGTCGGGATTGTAAATCTTCCTTGGTTTTCCCCGGAGAGGCTGGTACAATTGAAAGGAGGGAGGGGTTCAAGATGAAGGACGCACTGTACGCCCGCTGCAGGTCTCGGGTGCGGGAACTGCTGGCATTGGAATACAATTGCTCACCGGAGGATTTCGGACGTCAGGAGAATGTTCTCACCCGATCTGCCGTTTTGCCCGGGCAGCGGGACTACGGAGACCGGCCGTATTTCTTTCATATGGCGACATTCGGCGGGAATGCTGTGGTCACCGCAGGGGAGGAACTGCAGGAATACCTGCAGTCTTTCGTCAGCGGCCGTGTGGGTCACTGGCTCTTTGAGTTTCCGAACCTCCTCCCTCTGGAGCGGGAACTGGAGAAATACGGCTGCACACTGTCTCCGACCTTCCATATGTTCCTGCCCACCGGAGAGCGGGGACCGGCGCCGCGATTCCCCGTCCGCTGGTTCGGAGAAGGGGAACTGGGGCAGTTTTACGGCGATTCCCGCTTCCCCAACGCGATCCTGGAAAGGTATCACCCGGAGCGGCCGGACCATCTGGCGGTGTGCGCCTATGACGGGGAGAGGATCATGGGCATGGCCGGATGCTCGGAGGACGCCCCCGACTGGTTCCAGATTGGGATCGACGTGGAACCTGAATACCGCTCCCGCGGTGTCGGGACAGGGCTGGTATCCCTGCTGAAGGAGCGGATCCTGGAGATGGGTGGGATCCCGTTCTATGGTACGTCCGTCTCCGGGTATCATTCCCGGAATATCGCGCTGAACTGCGGCTTTCGCCCCACCTGGGTGGAGATCGGCGCAAAAAAGCGGAAATGATCCTGCCTAAGGCAAGAAATAAGAAAGCATGAAAAAGGACCGGTCCGGCCCCGATGGACCAGCCCGATCCTTTTGGGACGGAGTGGCGGGACCTGAACCGCGCAGCTCGCCGCGGGCGGGCTGTGCGGCGCGGCATGATTGAACGGCGCTTCGCGCCTGACGGCCACAGTCGCTGCTGTATTGGATTATACCATGTTGTTCCATAATGGTTTATCGTTGTAAAGCGATGCTTGCGCCGACGGCGCAAATGATGCAGTTTGCTGTGCAAACAGTGATATTTTGCTGTTTCACTGCAAAGTGATGTGATGCGTTCCGCTTTTCACGCGCGAAGCGCACATCACTTGCGAAGCAAACATCACGTACGAAGCGCACATCACGTTCCGCCGGGCGGAACACATCGTTCAAATAAGCGCCTTTTGCCCGGTAGGCAAAAGACGCTATTTTGTTGGTACGGGTAGTGATAACGACAAAAACAAAATCGGAGCCCAACATCAGCGGGTCCAATCTTGAAAGGAGGAGCGACGGAGTGAATGAGAGGCGGCGTTTGCTTTGAAAAAGAAAACTCCGTCGCGAACGATATGAAGTCCGCGACGACGTGTCTTATTCTGACAAAAGAGTTATCATAGGGGAATTCGAACTCTCGTGTGTTACAATTAAAATATTCGAGAATGCAACCATTTCTCGCTTCCAGTTGTATAGTATGTGAAGGGACCTTCAAAGATAAAGGAGTATATCATGAGACTGTCAGTTGCCGACGCCTTTCAAAGGTACGGAGACCGCCTCTTCGCTGCTGCGTTCAGTTTGTGTCGAAACCAAATGGATGCAGATGATGCGGTTCAGGACGCTCTGATCAAATACCACACACTTGGGCTTGATTATGCGGATGAAACGCACATCAAGGCATGGCTTTTACGCGTTACGATCAATTGTGCGAAAAATATTGCATCTTCTTTCTGGCGAAAAAATACGGTCGCCTGGGAAGAGTACATGAATGAACTCGCGTTTGAAGCACCGGAGGACCACCGGCTGTTTGAGACGGTGATGCGTCTTCCGCAAAAGTATCGCGTCGTGATCCATCTATTCTATTACGAAGAGTATTCGATAAGAGAGATTGCGGAGATCCTTCAGTGCCGAGAGGGAACGGTAAAGAGCCGGCTGAGCAGAGGAAGAAAGCTCCTGAAAACAATGCTGATGGAGGAGTGGAACGATGACGAATAAAGAACGTTACCAGAGAGCGTTTTCAACGCTCCATGCTTCTGACGATCATGTTGTGGAGGTAAGCGCGATGAAACATGCAGGAAAGATTCGATTTAACAGATTGGCGGTCGCGTGTGCAATTCTTGTGCTCGTATTAGGCTTGTCGTCTGTTTCTTATGCTGCGGATATCGGCGGCATCCGGCGCAGCATTCAACTTTGGATTCATGGTGATCAAACGGATGCGATTCTGGAGGTCGAAGGCGGGCACTACTCCCTCATTTACGAGGACGCAGATGGGAATGTTCGCCAACAGAGCGGGGGAGGAGTTGCGGTCGAACCCGACGGAAAGGTGCGTCCCGCCACAGAAGATGAGATCTTGAAGGAACTCAATAGTCCGGAGGTGGTATACGAGGAGGATGGCACGGTTTGGGTGTATTACTTCAATCAGAAGATAGAGATTACGGATAAATTCGACGACCAGGGCGTTTGCTATGTGCAGCTCAAGGGCGGCGAAGGCGTGCTGTACATGACAATCAAAGACCAAAACGGATATTCCATCAGTCGGCACAACTATCCCAACCCCAGATCCTTTAATTGACAGCACCATGAGCAGGCGGCAGACAACTCTGCCGCCTGTTTTTCCCTGTGAAAAAGTGGTTTCAAAACCAAAGGCCGCCTTTGTCGAGACGGCCTTTGGTTTTGGTACGGGTAGTGGGACTCGAACCCACAAGCCTTGCGGCACTGGAACCTAAATCCAGCATGTTTACCAATTTCATCATACCCGCAGATCCGCGGCAGCACCGCCGCAGAGAGTATTATAGCAGAAGCGCGGGGGAAAGAAAAGAGATTTCCGAATAGATGATGAGGGCTGAAAGCCGGTTTCGTTTCCCCGATTGACACATATCCTTCGGGATGGTATACTCCCTATAGATCGGGCCTGCAGCTGCAGGCCGGAAAGGAGTGAGCATGATGACGGAAAGAAAGACCGCCGGCGGATAAGAGAATAATACGCGGCGCAGATAAGGAGGCATGGATCCTCCTGAACGGGCGCGCCGTTTCAGGTAACTTTCGGAAGGTGGAGACCGCAGGATGCAGCCACAGACGGGAGCTGCTTCGCTGCGGGATTTTTATGCCCATTTTCGGACGTCGGCGGCAGGGAAGGGAGTGATGCGCAATGAGAAACAGGCAGGAGATCCGATCTGTACGGATAAAAACCTTAGGACAAAAACGGGAGGAAGCATTTGAACTTGACCGATTACGGCATTACGCCGGATACGAACGGCCTGCCGGGCATCCCCGGGCGGGTCACTGCCCAGCATAAGGAACGCTATGAGCTCGTTTGCGAATACGGGATGATCCATGCCCGGGTGAAGCCGAAGGCCTACTATGGGGGGACGGAGCCCTTTCCTACGGTGGGGGACTATGTGATGGTGAACTATGTCGGCAGCGGGGACAGCCTGATCCTGTCCACCCTGCCCCGCAGGACCTTCTTCTCCCGCCGGGAGCCGGGGCCGATCCCCAGGGATCAGGCCGTGGCGGCGAATTTCGATTATGTGTTCATTCTCCAGTCCATGAACCGGGACTTTAATCCGAAGCGGCTGGAACGGTATCTCACCGTTTCCTGGCAGTCCGGAGCGACTCCGGTGGTCCTGCTGACCAAGGCAGATCTGACGGAGGATCCCGGGCTGTATCTCGCCCGGGCGGAACGGGTCGCGGCGGGGGCGGCGGTCCATGGGGTCAGCGCCTGCACCGGAGCCGGGCTCGATGCGCTGGCCCCTTATCTCCAGCCCGGGAAGACGCTGGTGTTCCTGGGCTCCTCCGGGGTGGGAAAATCCAGTCTGGTCAACGCCCTGGCCGGGGAGGCGGTCATGGCCGTGGGCGGCGTCCGGGAAGGAGACGACAGGGGACGCCATACCACCACCCATCGCCAGCTTCTCCGCCTGAACAGCGGCGTACTGATCATCGATACCCCCGGCATGCGGGAGCTGGGCATGTGGGAGATCTCCCGGGGGCTGGAGGACGCCTTCGCCGATGTGGAGCAGTATCTGGGGAGGTGCCGCTTCTCCGACTGCCGTCATGAAGGGGAGCCCGGCTGCGCCATCCGCGCAGCCCTCGCTGCGGGGGAGCTGGATCCCGCCCGCTGGGAGAGCTACCGCAGACTGCAGGCGGAGGCCGTTGACAGGGAAACCCTCCTCCGCCGGAAGCGGGAATGGAGCAGGGGCGTAGCAAAGAGAAAGAAGCAGCGGGCTAAGGAGGAGGAATAGGAGGACCGGCTGCCCTATAACGACAAAGACAGCACGCCGCGGCGTGCTGTCTTTCCATCGCAATTGCAGTTTTGAACGATCGTCTTATTCGGCAGTCTTCCGCTTGGAGAAGCGGTTCACCAGGAACAGGACCGCGCCGAAGGCCAGCACGAAGACGGCGGCGAAGCGGTAGCGGAAAATGGTTGAATCAGGACGAAGGGCATTCGTCACGTTGGTGAAGAAAACCGGGCTCAGGAAGCCGCCGGAGCTGGGCGCAATGCTGGAGATGATCACGCTGGTGATGGCGGAGTTGGTGGGGTCGGAATAGACGCTGACTCCGTAGGTGGACCAGGGCTGGAACATGCTGATGGAGCAGCCGGCCACGAACACGGCCAGAATGGTCACCGGCAGGCTGGCAGGGAAGAGACTCAGGAGCAGAAAGCCCAGGCAGAGGAAGCCGCAGCCCAGGACCATGATATCGTCTTTCAGCTTCCTGGAGATCTTTCCGAAGAGGATACCGGCGCAGACGCCGCCCACCATCTGGATGGAGGAGCAGACGCCCGCCAGGGTGGAGTAGTTCTCGAAGCTCTTGGAAAGATGGGTGGAAAGGTTTTGTCCCACCACGGGATAGGTCATCATGAAGAGCAGGGTCCCGGCGGCATAGAAGAACACATGCTTATCGATCCTTGAATGCTTCTCCCCGCCCTTCACCGCCTTGGGCGTTCTGTAGGAGGGGATGTTGACGGCGCAGAGAATGGCCAGGATCAGGCCGATGGAGTAGACGAGATAGCCGCCGTACCAGAAGAAGCCCGCCAGCAAGCCGCCCGACAGGGACATGGCAATGCCGCCGCCGTTGATGCAGGAGGTCTGGTACCCCGCGATCCTCTGCCGCTCCTCCGGGTCGAACAGGTCGAACATGATGCCGAAGGCGTTGGTGACAAAGAGCCCCGTGCTGCAGCCGATGAGTACGGAGAGGCACCAGACGCACCAGAAGCCCTCGTGGAACAGCAGGACGAAGATCACCGCCGCGACAAAGAAGGACTGGCCCATCACTACGGCCATCTTCTTGGTGAGCAGGGCCCGGTTGATGAGGTACATGGCGACCAGAGCGACGCAGATCTGGATGACGTTCACGAAGCTCATGGCCGTCTGTACGGTGGACAGGGATACCTGGAAATACTGGCGGATCTGCTCGGTCGCCGGGGACAGCGCGAGAGAGGGCATATTGGTGAGGGCCACCATGAGCAGGGTCCACTTCAGGGCGTTCTTTTTCCGATCGGTCAGCTGAATATCCAAAGGAGCTCCCTCCACATGCCGCCGCGGGCAGGGCCCGGGGCTGATATCTTGTCCATCATAGCCGAAATTCCGGGGAATTGCAAGAAATTCGCTTGACAAACCCCAAGGGCTAAACTAGGATGAAAGGGTAATCTTATTGTTGGAAGGGGATAAGTTTCATGAATTCTCCGGCAGAAGTAGCAAAAAACTACATCGCCATCGGTAAGGGCAAAGCGACCAACGCCTTCTGGAAGCTGCTGGTCCTGGGCATGCTGGCGGGCGCGTTTATCGGCCTGGCCGGTGTGGGCGCCACCACCGCCGCGGTCAATATCGCAGGATCGGCGGGCAAGTTTGTGGGCGCCTGCGTCTTCCCCTGCGGTCTGGCTATGGTCCTTCTGGCGGGCAGCGAGCTTTTCACCGGCAATAACCTCATCATCATTCCGGTGCTCACCGGGGACATCAAGTTCACGCAGATGCTGCGCAACTGGGTCATCGTCTACATCGGCAACCTCATCGGCTCCATCATCGTGGCCTTCCTGGTGGTGTACGGGCATGTGGGCAATCTCTTCGGCGGTGCGGAAGGCGGCCTCGCCGCGGCCATGATGAGCGCGGCCAACGGAAAGGTCACCATGCCCTTCGGCGACGCCTTCCTGAAGGGCATCTGCTGCAACTTCCTGGTTTGCATCGCGGTGTGGATCTCCTTCGCGGCGAAGGACGTCACCGGCAAGTTCTGGGGCCTGTTCATGCCCATCATGCTCTTCGTCCTCTGCGGCTTTGAGCACTGCGTGGCCAATATGTACTATATCCCCGCCGGCCTGTTCTGCAAGGCGCTGTACGGCGTGGATAACGAGAAGCTCACCTGGGGCGCCTTCTTTGTGAAGAACCTGATCCCCGTGACCCTGGGCAATATCGTGGGCGGCGCCGGCCTGGTGGGCCTACCCTACTGGTTCGTCTATCTCAAAGGGAAAAAAGACGAGAAATAAGCTTCACTGAAGTAAGCGGGGACTGCAGCAAACGAACGGATTGCTGCAGTCCTTTCTTTGTGCGGAAAACCCGGAAATCGGCCGGCTTCGGCGGGGTGGGGGTAAGGCCCGGAACATGGAGCCTGCCGTGATGCGCACAGATTTGGGGGAGTAAGCGTGAAAACCTTGATATATCAGGCTTTGCCTTTATTCCACCATGTGGGGGAGTAAAGGAGAAAGCCGCCGCTTAGTCCCCCACCTGGGGAGTAGGCAGAAGCCTTGTGCCGCGCCGTCTGCCTTTACCAAATGGTCTTTTTCTCCGCTGCTTCCAGCGGCCCGGTTTCTCTTGCGCGAGAGAAACCGGGGAAAGAGCGCGGCAGGGGCGTTCCCCTGCACCCCCGGTGCGCAGGGCGCTGAAGCGAAGGGGAAAAAGGCGCGGCGGGGAAAAAGCGGATGCTGAACGTCAGCTTGCCGACTTTGAATCTGCTTGGCAATAGTCGTTTGCTTTTCAGGGTGACCATCGCCGCACCGACGCAGGGACGATTACTGCCCTGGCTTCCCCGGGGGGGAAGCTGTCAGCCGCCGTCTCCCGCAAGGCGGATGACTGATGAGGGCTGGCCCGCATGGCGGGCGCTGGCGCGGAGCGCCAGAAGGAGCGTAACGATTTGCACCCTGGCTTCCTCCAGGGGAAAGATGAATACTCCCGAATGAA
>JAFWOX010000082.1 GCA_017545325.1 Oscillospiraceae bacterium
ACTGCGCCGGTGCGGCGAAGGGCACCCTGAAGAGCAAACGACTATT
The DNA here is from genome assembly GCA_017545325.1 of Oscillospiraceae bacterium. The sequence continues at coordinate 47 of JAFWOX010000082.1, forward strand.
GCCAAGCAGATTCAAAGCCGGCAAGCTGACGTCCTGCACCCGCTTGTTTATCGTTGAACCTATGTCCCCTTCGCTTCAGCGTCCTGGGCACCGGGGGTGCAGGGGAACACCCCTGCCGCGCTCTTTCCCCGGTTTCTCTCGCGCAAGAGAAACCGGGCCACCGGAGGCAAACCTCTGTCGGAGAGAAAGACTTCTTGCCTTATCGAAAGCCGCTCCTTTCGCAGATTGTGACTGCCTGCATCATTGAAGGCCGCCCCGCCGGCGATGCGGCGGAGCAGAATTTTCTCGTTTCCCTCTTCCTTTCCCGGTAAAAGTATAGTAAAATATACTCTCATGCGAAAGCAGAGGGAAGGAGCGGCAAGCATGGAAGCAAAATACCACCGCGTACTCATCAAAATGAGCGGAGAGGCGCTGGCGGGTTCCCTGCACAAGGGGATCGACTTCGGCTTCGTGGAAAAGCTGTGCAAGGCGGTGAAGAGCGTCGTGGAGCTGGGGGTCCAGGTGGCTATCGTCTGCGGCGGCGGGAACTACTGGCGGGGCGCCCAGGACGGGGGGGACCGGATGGTCCGCACCCGGGCGGATTACATGGGAATGCTGGCCATCACCATGAACTGCCTGGCCCTGCTGGACGGGCTGGAAAAGCAGGGGGTGGAGGCCCGGATCCAGTCCGCTCTGGGCACGGACAAGCTGGCGGAGCCCATCAACCGGGACCGGGCGGTGCGGCATCTGGAGAAGGGCCGGGTGGTCCTCTTTGCCGGCGGCACCGGAGAGCCCTATTTCACCACGGATACCGGCGCGGTGCTCCGGGCCCTGGAGGTGGATGCGGACGTGCTGCTCCTGGGAAAGAACATCGACGCCATCTACTCCGCGGATCCCAAGCAGGACCCCGGCGCCAAGCGGTACAATGCCATCACCTATCGGGAGATCCTGGAGAAGGACCTGAAGGCCATGGACGCCGCCGCCACCCAGCTGGCCATGGAGAATAAGCTGAGGCTCCACGTCTTCGGCCTGAAGGATCCGGAGAATATTCTCCGGGCCATTTCCGGGGAAGCCATCGGCACGGTAGTCAGATAAGAAAGCATGATCCTGCCGCGAAGGCGGCAGCAGGGAATAAAGGAGGCGCCAATATGAACAAGAGCGACTACGCGCAATACACCGAAAAAATGGATAAGACCATCGAGGTCATGCAGGCAAACTTCGCCGCGGTGCGCGCCGGCCGGGCCAACGCCGCGGTGCTGGACCAGATCCGGGTGGATTACTACGGCACCCCCACCCCCATCAACCAGATCGCCAGCATCGCCTCTCCCGATCCCCGGACCCTCACCATCCAGCCCTGGGACGGAAGCACCATGAAGCTCATCGAGAAGGCCATCCAGCAGAGCGACCTGGGCATCAACCCCCAGAACGACGGCCGGCTCATCCGCCTGCTCTTCCCCCAGCTCACGGAGGAGCGCCGCAAGGAGCTGATCAAGCAGATCCGCAAGTACGGGGAGGAGAGCAAGACCGCCATCCGCAATATCCGCCGGGACGCCATGGAGGACTTCAAGGCCCAGAAGAAGAAATCCGAGATCACCGAGGACGATCAGAAGAACGCGGAGAAGGATATTCAGAAGCTGACGGATGATTACGTCAAGCAGATCGAGCAGCTGGTGGAGAAAAAGGAAAAGGAGCTCAGCGAGATCTGATCATGGCTCTGTTCAGAAGAAAAAAGCCGGACGGCCCTCCTGGCCGTCCGGCTGAACAGCCGCGCACAGCCGTGCCGCGGCATATCGCCGTCATCATGGACGGCAACGGCCGCTGGGCAACGAACCGCGGCCTTCCCCGCACCGCGGGCCACTCCGCCGGGTCGGAGACCTTCCGCCGTATCTCCCGGTACTGCCGGGATATCGGGGTGGAGCATTTCACCGTGTACGCTTTTTCCACGGAGAACTGGAAGCGATCCCATGAGGAAGTGGAGGCCATCCTGAAGCTCCTGGACAAGTATCTGCGGGAGGCCATCGACACCATGGAGCAGGAGCGGATGAAGCTGGTCCTCCTGGGGGACCTGAGCCGTCTGCCTCCCCAGCTCCGGGCCCTGGCGGACCGGGCCCTGGAGGTGGGCCGGCATGTGCAGGGGATGCAGGTGAACGTCTGCTTCAACTATGGGGGCCGGGATGAGATCCTTCGGGCCGCCCGGCGCTACGCCGCGGACTATGCCGCCGGGAAGGCCCCCGCCGACCTGGATGAGGCGGGCTTCTCCGCCTACCTGGATTCCGCGGGCATCCCGGATCCGGATATCATCATCCGCTCCGGGGGGGAGCAGCGCACCTCCAATTTCCTGCTTTGGCAGTCCGCCTATGCGGAATACTATTTCACGGATACCCTCTGGCCGGACTTCGGTCCGGCGGAGATCGACGCGGCCATCGCGGCCTTCGGCAGACGGGACCGCCGCTTCGGCGGCGTGAAGGAAGCCGGGAAAGGATAAGAAGACTATGGCAGGCAATCGCATTTCCCGAATCGACGAGGATCTGCAGCGGGAGCTCTCCGCCCTCATGCGCAGGGTCAAGGATCCCCGGCTGCAGCAGGGCCTTTTCACCATCACCGGGGTGGAGACCACGGGAGACCTGCGGTATGCGAAGGTATATTACAGCGTATTGGGCGAGGTGGATGAAAAGGAGCTGCGGAAGGGGCTGAAATCCATCGCCCCCTGGCTCCGGCGGGAGCTGGGCGGCGTCCTCACCCTCCGGTATACCCCGGAGCTGCTCTTTGAGCGGGATCTGTCCATGGAGCGGGGCCAGCGGCTCAGCGAGGTCTTCCGGGACCTGGAAAGGAAGAGCGGGGAAGATGCGGATCAGTGAATGCGCCGACTGGCTGCGGCGCCGGAACGGCTTCCTCATCCTCTCCCACCATCGGCCGGACGGGGACGCCCTGGGCACCTCCGCCGCCCTCTGCCGGGGGCTGCGGATCCTGGGGAAGACCGCGTACATCCTGGAGAATCCCCAGGCGACGGAGCGGTATATCCCCTATCTCCGGGAGTATTACGCCCCGGCGGGATATGCGCCGGAGCACGTGATCACCGTGGATCTGGCGGACGAGGGCATCCTGCAGGTGAACGCCCGGGAGGCCTACGCCGGGAAGGTGGAGCTGGCCATTGACCATCACCCCTCCAATACGGGGTACGCCCGGGAAACCCTCCTGATGGGGGAGCGGGCCGCCTGCGGGGAGATCGTCTATCTCCTGCTCATGGAGCTGCTGGGGGGCATAGACCGGGAAACCGCCACCCTCCTGTACATCGCCGTCACCACGGATACGGGCTGCTTCCGGTACAAGAACACCAATCCGGGCACCCTTCGGGTGGGGGCCGCCCTGCTGGAGGCGGGAGCGCCCATCGACCTGAACCGCACCCTGTTTATGAAGAAGAACCGCACCCGCCTGGTCCTGGAGGCCAGCATCATCAGCGGCCTGGAGTTTTTCATGGACGGGGAGGCCTGCCTCGGCGTCATCACCCTGGCGGAGTTGGAACGCATCGGCGTAACGGAGAGCGACATGGAGGATATCGCCGTGGTGGCGGGCTCCGTGGAGGGAGTGGAGACCAGCTGCACCCTCCGGCAGGTGGAGGAGCGGACCTGGAAGGTCTCCGTCCGCACCGGGGAGTATGAGAACGCCTCCCGCATCTGCGCCGAGTTCGGCGGCGGCGGCCACGGCATGGCCGCCGGGGGCACGGTCGAGGGCAGCCTGGAGGAGGCGAAGGCCGTGGTCCGGGCCGCCGTGAAGAAGCACTGGAAGGAAAAGGGATGACCGGCATCCTGAATCTGGATAAGCCCGCCGGCTGGACCTCCCATGACGCGGTGGCGAAGCTCCGGCGGATCCTGGGGGAACGGCGAATCGGCCACGGCGGCACCCTGGATCCCCTGGCCACCGGCGTGCTGCCGGTGTTCGTGGGCCGGGCCACCCGGGCGGTGGAGTTTCTGGAGGCGGCGGATAAGGAGTATGAGGCCGGCCTCCGCCTGGGGATCATTACGGATACCCAGGATACCACCGGGCAGATCCTGGAGGAAAGGCCGGTCGGCATCTCGGAGGAAGAGCTTCGGGCCGCTGTTCTGGGGCTCAAGGGGGAGCGGGAGCAGCTGCCCCCCATGTATTCCGCCGTGAAGGTGGGGGGCAAGGCCCTGTATGCCTACGCCCGGGCGGGGAAGGCCGTGGAGCGGAAGCCCCGGCAGATCACGGTATACGAAGCGGAGCCCCTGGGCTGGTCAGGGGAGGAATACCGCTTTCGGATCGTCTGTTCCAAGGGCACCTATATCCGCACCCTCTGCCACGACCTGGGTCAGACCCTGGGCTGCGGCGGCGCCATGAGCAGCCTGCGCCGGCTGCGGGCGGGCCCCTTCCGGCTGGAGGAGGCCGTCTCTCTGGAGACGGTGGCGGAAAAGGGGGAAGCCTGTCTTCTGCCACTGGACAGCCTGTTCCGGGACAAGCCCGCCCTCAACCTGGATGGGGAGCAGGCCCGGCGGATACGCTGCGGGAACGATATCCCCGCGGACGGGGAGGCGGGGGAGTACCGCCTGTATGGGCCGGAGGGAGAATTCCTGGCCCTGGCCGCCCTGGAAAACGGGCGGGCCAAGATCATCAAGAGTTTTTTCGAGGTTCGGCAATGAAGCAGCAGAGAATCCTTGCCCTGGGCTTTTTCGACGGGGTACACGCAGGTCATGCCACCCTGCTCCGGCGCTGCCGGGAGCGGGCGGAGGAGTCCGGCGCGGAGGCGGCGGTGCTCACCTTCGACGTCCATCCGGATACCCTGGTGAGCGGCCAGAACGTAGCCCTCATCAATTCCCCGGAGGATCGGCGGGAGCTGATCCGCCGTCTCTTCGGCATCGACGCCGTGCTCCAGCTCCATTTCGACCGGGCTTTGATGCAGATGCCCTGGCAGGATTTCCTCCGCTGGATCCGGGAGGAATACGGAGCGGTCCATCTGGTCTGCGGTCATGATTTCACCTTCGGCTGGCGGGGGGAGGGAAACCCTGGGCGGCTGCGGGAATACTGCGAAAGGGAAGGCCTGGGCTGCGATGTGATGCCGGAGGTCCGGCTGGACGGGGGCGCCGTCAGCTCCACCCGCATCCGCGCCCTGCTGGCGGAGGGGAGGCTGGCGGAGGCCAACCGTCTCCTGGGCCATCCCCATGTGCTCACTGGGGAGGTCTGCCATGGGCGGCACCTGGGCAGCACCCTCGGCTTCCCCACCGCCAATCAGCTCTTCGCCCCCGGCGTTCTGGTCCCCGCCCATGGGGTCTATGCGGGCCGCCTGGAGATCGAAGGGGAGGCAGAGGCGAAATTCGCGGTCACCAATATCGGCGTCCGGCCCACGGTGGACGATTCCGACCGGGTGACGGTGGAGAGCTACATCCTGGATTATTCCGCAGATCTCTATGGCCGCCGGATCCGGCTGGAGTTCCTGGATTTCCTCCGCCCGGAGCGGAGGTTCGGCTCCCTGGAGGAGCTGGGGGAACAGATCGGAAGGGACGCGCAGCGGGTCCGGGAATACCGGGAGAGGTAACGAATAACGCTCCAGCCTCCCTCTCCGAGGGAGGTGTCAGCCTGCGAAGCGGGATGACTGAGGGAGCGTAACGATAAGCAGCTCTGACGAAAGAGCTTCCATGAACGACGCTCCCTCAGGCGCTCCGCGCCAGCTCCCTCGGAGAGGGAGCCTGAACGGGAAGACCCGGCTTGCGCCGGGTCTTTTTTTGCCCTGCGTGTTGACAAGATGTAAACACTATGCTATCCTGATGACGACAAAATGTAAACACACTTTGGGGAAACAAAGGAGGCGGGTTTATGGGCAGGCTGATCCGGTCCCAGCTGTACGTGATCCTCCACAGCAAGGGAGCGCTCCTGCTTCTGGCGGTGTCCCTGGCCCTGTGCTGGGTCTTCCTCAACGACGGGGGAGACGCCGAACGGGACGTGCCGCAGTTGGAGAAAAGGATCGCGGAGCATGCCGAGCGGGGGTTTGATTACCTGGCCATGGTGAAATACCAAGCGGACCTGGAGCAGGTGGAGGACCTGGAGGAACTGGTAGGGATCCTGCGACAGCGTCAGGTCATGGCCGCCCCGTGCTTCACCGTCAACGCCATGCTCGTTCTTCTCTTCCTCCTGCCGGGGGCTGTCCTCACCCCGGGGCTGGGGAGGAGCCGGGGCATGGGCCGGGAGCTGCAGACCTACGGAAGGACGAAACCGCTGCTCTCCCGTATACTTGCAAGCTGGGTCTTCTGTCTCCTGCTGAGTACCGGGCTGTACTTCCTCGCCCTCCGGATCTGGACGGATCCCGGTGCCGCAGTCCCGGGGCAGCTCCTGCGGTATTGGGTCATCGTGCAGTTCTATGTCCTGTCCCTCCTGTGCTACAGCTATTTCATGCATACCCTCTTTCGCCGTGCCGCCGTGGCCGCCCCGGTGATGATCCTGGCGGAGGCCGTCCTCCATGAGCTCATCCCCGGCCTGCGTCTCTTTTACCCCATCAGCCTGCTCCCCTATTACAATCAGCATTCCTACCTGAACACCGCCAATTTGCTGGGGGCGGACTGCCCGACCGGGACCCTCCTGATCTTCTGCGGGGTCTGCCTGGTCTATATCGTGATCTGCCCCATCCTGGCCATCCTGCTTTTCCGGCGGCGGGAAGTGCGGTAAACGGGAGGATAAGATAATGATCGTGCTGGAAACCAAGGACCTCACCAAGGTCTACAGGGAGAAAATGATCGATTTCCGGGATCGGCGGATCAACCTGAAGGATCGAATGGAGTTCAAGGCCCTGGACGGGGTAGACCTGACCCTGGAGTCCGGGCATATCTACGGTCTGGTGGGGAACAACGGGGCGGGGAAAACCACCCTCATGCGCCTGATCGCGGGCCTGGCCCTGCCCACAGGCGGGAGCCTCTCCCTCTTCGGGGCGGATTCGGAGAAAGAACTCTTCGCTGCCCGGAAACGCCTGGGCAGCCTGATCTCCCAGCCCGCGGGGTACGAAGATCTGAGCCTGTGGCAGAATCTGGTGAGCCAGAGCCTGCTTCTGCCCAATGTCCGCCGGGGGGATCTGGCCGCCCTTTGCGACCTGGTTGGTCTGGAGCGGAGCGCTCGGCGCCGGCCCCTGCGTAAAGCCTCCACCGGGGAAAAACAGCGGTACGGGCTTGCCGCCGCCCTGATGGGAGAGCCGGATTTCCTCCTCCTGGACGAGCCCATGAACGGTCTGGACCCCAGCGGCATCGCGGACACCCGGGCTCTGCTGCTGCGGCTGCGGGAGGAGCGGGGCACGACCATCCTGATCTCCAGCCATCTTCTGGCGGAGCTGCACCGGGCGGCGACGGACTACATCTTCCTCCACCAGGGCAAGGTGCTGGAGACCGTCACCGCAGAGGAACTGGAAGACCGCATCGGGGAGCGGAAGCTGGGTAATGTGGAGGCCTACTTCCTGGCCATGGTGAAGAGGGCAAAGGAGTATTCCCTGTGAGGGCCTGCCTCCGCTGGCAGCTCCGGGTGCTGGGCTATGCCTGGTGGCTGCCCCTGCTCCTGCCGGTGCTGGCCCTGCTTCTGGGGTGGGAGGCTGCCGCCGTTCCGGCGGCCTATCTCCGCCGGGGCGCGGACCTGGATCCCCGTTCCGCCCTGGCCCTGGTCCTGGAGGTGCGGCATCTTTTCCCCCTGGCGGGGGCGGTGTGGGCGTTCCTGTTCATCGGGATGGATTATGCCGCGGAGGCGCAGTCCCTGGCTCTGAGCCGGGGGTACCGCCGGGGCCAGGTGATCCGGAGCAAGGTTCTCCTGTTTTTCCTGGGCTGCCTTGCCATATCCGCAATGGAGCAGGTCTTTGTTCTCTTTGCCGCGGTCCCGGGCCTGCGGACCCTGCCCGCCGCCTTTCTGCTGCGCTGCTTCTGTCTGCGGCTGGCTCTGGACGTGGGGATGATGGTCCCGCCTGCACTTTGCTGCTTTCTCGCCGGGGACGACCGGTATCTCCGACTCCTGGGCTTGGTTTACGGCGCGGCCCTGTGGCGCCTTGTGAGGAGCCATCCTGCCCTGTGGCTGCAGTACGCCGGGTGGGGGCGGGGGGAATGGCTGGCCCTCTGGCCTCTGGCGGTGCTGATCCTGGGGACGCCGGGGTGTCTGTGCCTCTCCCGGCTGAAGTAAGGCCTTGCCGACAGAGCAAAGCACCGTCCATGGGCTTAGCCATGGACGGTGTTCCTATATTTCGTTTCTTATGCTTCTCCCTGGCTCATTTTCAGGGCCAGGGCTTCATACGGGGCGTTTTCCTCCATCCAGGCCAGGCCGTACACGGCTTCCGTATGCCGGCAGTCCGAAAGCCAGGAGTCCCAGCAGAGCAGGGCTGTCTGGTGGTACATGCCCGGCTCGATCCCGGCGGCCTCGCCCCCGGCCAGGTCCTGCACCAGACGCCACAGGAGCAGGTTTCGCAGCTCCTCCCCCTCCTCCTCCGGAGTGGGGTCCCGATAGTTTTTTGCGATGTCTCCGCTGCTGGAATACTTCGTCCCCGGGTCCTCCATTTCCAGGAAGCGGGAGAAGACCCAGGGGAGGGTGTATTTTCCCAAACACAGAAGGTCGCCGTAAGTCCCGGCTGCGCTGCGGAGCTTTTCCCGCACGTTCTCCCCAGGGGCGGCCTCCAGCGCGGCGAACAGGCGCTCCGCCCGGGCGGGGCCGTCGATCCCGAAGTGCTCCACAGCCTGGGCATAGCAGCTCTGGATGAGCTTCATGGGCCAGCCTGCGGTCTTTGTGATCCGATAATAGGCGGAGACAGTCATGGGGAAATGGGTTTCGAAGTCCTGGCTGAAGCCTTCGCCCTCCATAGTGAACCGATACTCCGTCAGAGAGTAAAGCCCATCGTCATGATGGAAGCAAAGAAGGACGGGATTGGAGCCGCCCCCCGCCGCCGTCAGCCGCTGCCCGTCCCAGGTCAGTTCGAGATACTGGGTCTGGAGCCAGACCGTCGTCTCCTGGGCGTTCTCTTCCAGGGCCAGGACACCGTGGCTCTCGGCGGCAAAATCGCCCTTCAGGTATCGGCCGTCGTTTTGCTCCAGGATCGCCCTGTGGACGGCCTCCTCCAGCTCAGCGGACAGGACGGGCTCCCTCCACTCCGGCGCTGCGGCCTTCGCTCCCCGGGGATCCGTGCACAGGAACACCGCCGCGGCGGCGCAAAGCAGGAGGGGAAGAGCAACGAGCAGGAAGCCGGGCTTTTTGTAGTTCAGCACCGCCTGGATGCGCCCCTTCAACCCCGTTTCCCCGAAGGCCAGGGGGGTCATGAGCCGCTTCGCACGGGGACGGGAATATTCCAGCAGCGCGGAGGCATAGCTTTTCCGCTCCGCTTCTCCCCAGTCCCGGATGACCCGCTCGTCGCAGCTGAGCTCCAGATCCCGGCAGAACAGAAACCAGCTGAGCCAGAGGAAGGGACTGAACCAGTAGAGACTGAGGATCAGCCAGCCCAGGAGCTTCCACCAGGGGTCTCCCCGGCGGAGATGGGCCCGCTCATGCTGCAGCACCGATTCCCGGAGCGCTTCATCCATGTCCGCCGGGAGATAGATACGGGGTCGGAAAAGGCCCAGGATGAAGGGCGTGTCGATCCGGTCGCTGATCCAGACCCGCTTTTCCAGCCGGATGGATTCCCTCAGCCTTCTCCGCAGACGGAGAGTGCTGCCCAGGGCATAGCCCAGCATGCCCATGGTCCCCAGGAGCCAGAGGGGAGCCAACCAGGCCAGGGGAGAGGCGAACCGTCCTCCGCCCGGGGCCACCGGCTCCAGCAAAAGGGCGGAGCCGTCCACTTGGGTATAGATTTCCAGACCGGGGCCGTAGGGGCCCTCGGCCTCGTGAAAAAACTCCACCTGCCCGGTCTCGCTCAATGGAATCCCCGATCCGCCCAGGGCGGAGAGGGGGGAGGACAGATGCAGCGGCAGGAGCAGCCGCAGGGCCACCAGGATCCATACCAGGCAGCGAACCCACTTGGGGCCCCAATAGAAGAGAAAACGGATCAGCAGCGCCGCCATCAGCAGCAGGAACACCGCCCGGCTCCGGTTCAGCAGATCCAGCAGGGCGGGGGAGAGGCTTTCCCCCAGGCCCAGCCAGAGGGAAAGCGGCTTCATTTTTTCCCCTCCAGCCCGTCGATCAGGGCCCGGAGCTCCTTGACCTCCGCCTCCGTCAGCTTCCGGCGCCGGGTGAAGGCAGCCAGGAAGGCGGGGACGGAGCCGCCGAAGGAGGAGTCGATCAGCTGCTCACTCTTCACGGCTTCATAGGTCTCCCGGCTCATGCGGGAACGGACGGTCCCCTCCTCCAGGGTGAAGAGGCCCTTATCGCACAGGCGGCGGAGAACGGTGTACATGGTGCTGCGCTTCCAGCCCAGCTCCCTCTGGGCCAGGGCGGCCAGTTCCCCGGTGGAGATAGGCTCCCGGGCCCAGATCAGCTCCGCGAAACGGGTCTCGATGAGGCCCATGGTCAGGTCGGACATGGCATGTTCTCCTTGTCTACAACTTATAGATACTGAAATTCTACAATATGTAAACAGCATTGTCAAGACATAAAAAGCTCCGGCCGCGGGGCTTCCCCCCATGGCCGATGGTTTGTTCGGAGGAGACTTGCAGAGTTGGGATCGCCTCCGAAGGGGTATTCCTCTGTTTATCTGGGGTTTAATTCCTCTTCCGAAGCCAAAACCCGCTCCTCCGCTTCCCGCAGAGCGGAAATCAGCATCCGTTTTGCAGCAATCGGTTCACGGTTTTCCAAGGATTCCACAGCGTCGGACATGACACCAAACAAGCGATAGTAAAGCTCGCGATAAAGCTCCATCACAGAGTCCTCCGATTTTCCTTTTCCGTTACTTAACGCGATAATCCGCCGAGAAGAGTAGGCCAGCATCCTGCAGTTATGACTGATAATAGGTCAATATCACCCTAATGTCAATAGGTCAATTTGACATAATCTTTAGGGTGATGGCAATGACGAGACTCAAAGCGCTCAGAAAAGAGAAGGGCTTTACACAGATCCAGATGCAGATGCTGACCGGGATCGATCAGAGCGATTATTCCAAAATAGAGAGCGGGAAACGGTATTTCACCTTTGAGCAATGCAAGCGTATCGCGGTTGCATTGGATACCAGTATGGATTATCTGGCGGGGCTGACTGACGAAAAGAAGGCCTATCCGCGAACGGATAGCAGCAAATAATGGCTATTTACATACATCCGGCCATGGGGATGTCCCCATGGCCGGATGTTCTTTTTTCGTTATTTTCCCAGCTTTTTCAGCAGCTCCGGGATCAGGGTCTCGAAGTATACCCCGTAGCGGATGCCCGTCGGGTCCTCCGCGGTGATGCGGATGCAGTCCGCGGTGTAGTCCGCCGCCAGGCGCAGGCTCTCCCCCAGGGTGCGGCCCAGCATCAGGCCGCCGGTGACCACGCTGGCGAAAATATCCCCGGTGCCGTGGAAGGCCGCCTCCACCCGGGGGTGGAAGTAGGCGTCCGTCTCCCCGGTTTTTCCGTTGAGGCTCATGAAGCCGATCTCTGCGGGGGAGAAGCTCACCCCCGTGAGGACGGCGGTGCCGGCGCCCAGCCCGCAGAGCCGCTTCAGGGTGTCCATGATCTGGGCCTCCCCATAGGTCCCGGGCTCCAGATAGGGCCGGTCCAGCAGGAAGGCCGCCTCCGTAAGGTTGGGGAGGATCACGTCCGCTCTGCCGCAGAGCTTGGCCATCTCCAGGGCGAAATCCGGGGTGAAGCCCGCATAGAGCTTGCCGTTATCCGCCATCACCGGGTCCACCAGCTTCAGGGCGGAGGCGCCGAAGCGGCGGAAGTAGTCCGCCACCAGGTCCAGCTGCCGCTTTGAGCCGAGATAGCCGGTATAGACGGCGTCGAAGCGGAAGCCCTCCTCCTCCCAGTGGTCGGCGATGGGGGGCAGGTCCTCCGTCAGGTCCCGGAAGGTGTAGCCGGAGAACATGGTATGGGTGCTGAGCACGGCGGTGGGGACGACGCAGGTCTCCACCCCCATGGCGGAGAGGATGGGCAGGGCGACGGTGAGGGAGCACTTGCCCAGGCAGGAGATATCCTGAATGGTGATGATCCGCTTCATGGGCATACCTCAGCGGCTGCGCAGGATGCGCAGGGCCATCTGCTGGCGGGAAAGCTGCACCGGGGAGAGCTGGAACTGGGCCTGCACCTGCTCGCAGTAGTTCAGCAGCAGGGCCTCATCCCCGAAGAGCAGCTCGAAGAACAGGAAATAGGTGGGCTGGCGCTTCTCCTCCACCACGATCTCCCCGTTATCGAAATCCATGCTCACCCGGGTGCGGTCCGGCAGATACAGGGTGGTGGACATGCGGTGGGAGAGGGTATAGAACCACCGCTGCAGCGGCGCGGAGGAAGCCGTATCCCGGAAGGCCTCCGGGGCGCCCCGCTTCATCAGCGGCTCCACCAGATCATCCTCGCTCCGGAAGGGGGCGATGAATTGGCGGCCGTGGTACAGCCCGGGAAAGTCCGACTGGATCCGCAGCCCCTGCTGCAGCTCGATCACCGGGATCTCCTGGGAGCGGGTGACGCCCAGGCTGAAGCCCCGGCTCATGAGGGACCAGTTATCCGTATCAAAAAACTCCAGACAATGTTCGCTGCGGCTGTAATCATCCTTCACATACCGGAGGATGAGGTCGTCCCGCAGCAGCTCATTGAGGAATTGCGCATCCGGCAGGGTGTACTGTACGCGAACGATGCTGGGCATGGCGCGCACCTCCTTGTTCTCGTGTTGTCTGTTTCCCATTATACCAAGTTCCGGTGGGGTTGACAACAGGGAAGGAGGCGGGGAGGGCATCACTTCCAGTGCTTCAGCCCGGAAAGCTGTTTATCCAGTTGAGCGCGGTATTCCGCCTCCGAAGCGCCCTCCGGAGCGGGGAAATGGCCCGCGATATAGTCGATCAGGGCGGTTTTGTCCGAATAGGTAAAGGCCCCGTCTGCATAGCACCATTTGCAGTATTCCTCGTTGAAGCGCCCATCCGGCTCCCGACTGATGAGCCCGTCTTCTCCCAGGGGCATACCGCAGCACTGGCAGATCAGCACACGGGGAGAGCCCAGCAGGGTGTTGATGGAGACGTTGAACTCCCGGGAGAGGAGCTTGAGGGTCTCCGGATTCGGCTGAGTTTCTCCGTTCTCCCAGCGGCTCACCGCCTGCCGTGTGACCAGCAGCCGCTCCGCCAGCTGCTCCTGGGTCAGGCTGCTCTTTTCCCGCAGTGACCGCAGCACGTCTTTCGCTTCCATGTCCTGTACCTCCTTCGCTGGATGTTTCCAGTGTACTCCCCTTCACCCCCTTTGGCAAGCAACCGGCGGTTGCTTCTCTGGGGATCCCGGCGTTTTTCTGCCCTGCGACAGGGGACGACAGCTTTTCCCTTCATCCGTAGCCTATACTTCGGACAGGAACAATAGCGGGAGGCGAGGAAATGGATCGAAGAAACGAAGGGGACAGGCTCCCGGCGCGGGGGGCGTCCCTCCTGGATACGGCGCTGGAAAAGCTGGGGCAGCGGGGCAAACGGGCGGCGGCCCTGGCCGCCCGGCTCCTGGGGGGCTGGCTCCTGGGCCGGGTGAGCTTTTTCGGGACCTGCGCTCCCCTGGGCCCGGGGTTCACCGGGGCCTGCGGCGGGGGAGCCGAGGGGGCCTTCGCCGCGGCGGGAGCCATGCTGGGGGCGGTGAGCCGCCTGGGCCTGACCGGGGGGCTGCAGTATGCGGCGGCGGACCTGCTGATCTATGCCGCCGCCGTCCTGCTCCGGGGGTTTGCCCTCCGGCGGAAGCCCTGGTTCATGCCCCTGGTCTGCCTGGCCATGAGCGCCTGCGTGGGGGCGGTGTACCTGTATTACGGACCCGGGGATGCGGGCTCCTGGCTCCTGTTCGGGGCGGAAGCGCTGCTGGCGGGAGGCAGCTGCGTTCTCTACGGGGTGCTGCTGCGGCCGGGGGAGCGGGGAGACCGGACCGGACCGGCCCTGGTTGTGCTGGGGGCCTCCCTGGCCCTGTCCCTCTGGGATATCCAGCCCTGGGGGATCCTCTCCCTGGGACGGCTCCCGGCGGCCTTCGCCGTGCTGGCCGGGGCCTATACCGCCGGGGCGCCCCGGGGAAGCCTCCTGGGCCTGGCCCTGGGCCTGAGTCTGGACGCCGCCGCCGGGACCCCGGGCCTCTGCACCCTCGCCCTGGCGGGAGCGGGGGCCTTTTCCGGCCTGTTCCGGGGCCGGGGAAGGCTGGCGGCGGCGGTATGCTATGTGACGGCCAACGCCATCGCCGCCTTCTGGGCCGCCGGGCCGGAGCTGCGCAGCGGCCTGCTGTTCGAGGGCTTCATCGCCTCCGTGGTCTTCCTGCTGCCGCCGGAACGGTTTTATGTAAACCTCATGCCCCGGGAGCAGGGACTGGGGAAGGGGGCGGAAGCCGCCCTCACGGATCTGCTGGAGCGCACCGCTCTGGCGGCCTCCGCCCTCCGGGACCTGGAGCGGCTCCTGGAGGAGACGCCGGAGGCGGGAAAAAACGACGAGGACCTGCTGAGCGTTTTTGATGTGGCGGCGGAGACGGTCTGCCGCCGGTGCCGCCGCCGGGACGTTTGCTGGGGCCGGGAATACGAGGATACCCGGGGGGCCATGGTCTCCGCCGCCGGGAAGATGGACAAGCGGGGGGAGGCGGAGCCGGAGGACCTGCCCCAGTGGTTCCGGGACCGGTGCCTGGACGTGCGGGGACTCACCCGTGCGGTAAGCCTGGAGCTGAAGGCCCTGTATGCCCGGCGGCAGATGAAGAGCCGTCTTCGGACGGACCGGGAGCTGCTTTGCCGCCAGTATGGAGATTTCGCCCTGGCCTTGGCCGGGCTGGGAACGGGGGAGCTGCCGGGCCGGGAGGAGCGGCGGCTGGAGCGGAAGCTGGACGACTTCCTCCGGGAATATGCGCCGGGAACGGACTGCGGGGTATTCCGGGATCGGAACCGGCGGCTCCGGGTGGAGCTCCGGGGCCCGGGGGCGGCGGTGCTGCCCCTGCGGGAGGGCTGGCTGAAGCGGATCGAGGGGGTGCTGGATCTGCCCCTGGTCTGCCCCGAGCCCGGGGCGGGCAGCCTGCGGCTGTACGAGGCGGAGCCCCTGGAGGCGGAGGTGGGCATGGCCTCCGCGGGAAAGGCGGGCAGGGAGCCCAGCGGGGACTACGCCCGCTTCTTCAAAACCCCGGAGGGCTGCCTGTTCCTTCTCCTGGCGGACGGCATGGGCAGCGGCGGAGAAGCCGCCCGGGAGGGGGCGGAGACCGGGGATCTGGCGGAACGCCTCCTGCGGGCCGGGCTGGAGCCGGAGGCGGTGCTGCGGCTGCTGAACACCGCCCTGATGCTCCGGTGCGAAAAACGCATGTGCCCCGCCAGCCTGGATCTCATGCGGGTGGACCTGTTCACCGGGGAGACTCTGGTATACAAATACGGGGCGGCCCCCAGCTATGTGCGGGAGGGGGAGCAGATCCGCATGGTGCAGGGAAAATCCCGGCCCGCGGGCCTGAGCCTGGAGGGGCCGGACCTGACCCGGCTGCGGCTGGAGCCCGGCTCTGCCGCCGTGATCCTCAGCGACGGAGCCGCCCGGGCGGAGGTGATCCGGGACAAGCTCCGGGAGAGCCGCAGCGGAGGCATGAAGGCCCTGGCGGGAGAGATCCTCACGGACGCCGCCGCCCGGGCGGGGTGGGAGGACGACATGACGGTGCTGACCCTGGCCCTGGAGAAGCGCCGGGACCCGGTTTAGACCCTCCGCTGAAGGGGCATACTCCCGGAGGAAAGGGGGGAGAAGCTTGGTGAAGGGAGTAAACCGGCGGATCATTCTGGTGGCCTCGCCGGAGCCGGAGCTGTTCGATCAGGCGATCTTTATTCTCCGGGAGGGAGCGGCGGGCTCCGGTTCCCGGGAACTGCTGCGGGAGGCCCAGCGTATCGCCGCCGAGTACCTGCAGAGCGGAGAAGAAGGGGCGGGGAGAAAGCGCCGCCTCCGGCCCGGACCTTTCCCCTGGCTGCTCCTGGGGGCGGGGGCGGTGGGCTTCCTCTGGCTCATGTCCATCCTGATCTGAGGCTTCACGGCGTACAGGGATGATTTTCGGTAATGGAAAGCTGCAAACCGGCTTGACTTATTTGCGAAAGATAATGTAAAATACAGAAAGGACGGGACCGCCGCAAATCTAAGCCGGAGGAGAGAGACATGGCTGAACTGCTCAAACGGAATAAAGACATCAACTACATTTTCCGCCTGAACAATGCCCTGATCAAACAGAAGAACCGGCGTATGGCAGAGTATGGCCTGACCTCCATTCAGGCAGACGTGCTGGTATTCATCCTCATGAATTATGAGAAGCGGGAGGTCAACCAGCTGGATGTGCAGGCCGTATTCAAGCTCACGAACCCCACCGTTTCCGGCATTGTGGACCGGTTGGAGGAAAAGGGCTTCATCAAGCGGGTGCGCAGCGAGAAGGACGCCCGGTTCCGCAGCCTGGTAGCCCTGCCCAAGGGCGCCGCCTTAAACGAAACCCTGTGCCACAGCGCCGCCGAGGCGGAAAACTACCTGGTGCAGAAGATGTCCGAGGCGGAGCAGGCGGAGTTCGAGCGCCTGCTGAAGGTAGCGCTGGAAACGGTGGAAGAATGCTGAATTGAATCAAGCAAAGGAAAGGACCGGGCTGCTGAGTTTTCAGCGGTCCGGTCAAACTGTATACAAACCTGTTTTTTACCATGCGCTGCCGCCGTCCCCGCCGCGCGGTCTGCCTTCCCGCGCCCCTGCTTCGCAGCCCTCGGGGGAAGCCAGGGTGCTGGTCGTCTCTGCGTCCGGGTATTCGTAACGCGCCTTTATATTCCCTATGGAAGCGGATGCTCTGCTGAGAATTTGGACGGGGAAACGGATTGCCGCGTCGGCGCAGGCGCCTCCTCGCAATGACCTTTTGTTTGCCGCGGTGCATAGACCGAACGTGGACGCGCATCGGACACTGTCATTGCGAGACCAGTTCACAAACTGGTCTCGCAATCCGCATCCTCCTTCCCCGGAAGGAGGATCCGACGGGGGAAACTGCCTGCTTGGTCGAAAGCCGCCCCGCCGGCGGGGATGCCTCCGGCGGCCCGGTTTCTCTTACGCGAGAGTAACCGGGGAAAGAGCGCGGCGGGGCTCCGCCCCTGCACCCCCGGTGCGGCGGGCGCTGAAGCGAAGGGGACAAAGGTGCGGCGGGGAAAAAGCGGACGGCATATGCGCCTCTGCGCCGCTGACTATACTGAGGGCAACACTCGTTTGCCTTTCAGGGTGCCCTTCGCCGCACCGGCGCAGGTATTCGACCTATCCCACAGGCGGCTGCATCCCCGCATATGTCACCTGGTCCCGTTGTTCTTGAGAGAACTCCCGAAGGACGAGAGATGCGGATTGCCGCAGTTCCCTCGTCCCCGGAAGGAGGATCCAACGGGGGAAGCTGCCTGCTTGGTCGAAAGCCGCCCCGCCGGCGGCAAACATCGGGGGAAAAAGAACACCTCACCGGCGAGGCGGCCTGCGAGAATGGATCATACCCGTGATAACTGTATATCTGTTCGTTGTGTTC
>JAFWOX010000083.1 GCA_017545325.1 Oscillospiraceae bacterium
ATCTGCTTCGATTTGAGGTACGGGGGATACGGTTAGCGTAAGGGCCGCGATCACTCGCGAGGGTTCGGTCAGTCCTCCTCTTCATACCGAAGCAGAGGCTTCGGTTTGGGAAACGGGGGAGGGGGGACGGAAAACACTGCCGATCTACAGATAACCACCCTGAAAAGCAAACGACTATTGCCAAGCAGATTCAAAGTCGGCAAGCTGACGTTCAGCACCCGCTCTTTCCCCGCCGCGCCTTTGTCCCCTTCGCTTCAGCGCCCTGCGCACCGGGGGGTGCAGGGGAACACCCCTGCCGCGCTCTTTCCCCGGTTTCTCTCGCGCCAGAGAAACCGGGCCGCCGGAGGCAAAAACAGATTTCAGAAGAAACAACTTGTTTCCCGCGTTCTCCCCCACCGGCTTTGCCGGAGCCCCCTCCCGGAGGGGGCCTTACCGCTGCGGCGGGAAGCCTTTCCCCCGCCACAAGGAGGTCCACCCATGAAACAACGAATCATCGTCGCCGCCATCGGCATCCCTCTGCTGCTGGTGGTACTCTGCGTCCTTCCCCCTTTTGCCACGGCCGTTCTTTTCGCCGCCGTGTGCTGCATCGGGGTACACGAGCTGTTCCACGTCATGGGCCTTGGAGAGCGGAAGGCCGCAATGGCGCTGTGCATGGCGTCCTCCGTCCTGATCCAGGGAGCGGTCCTTCTCCTGTCCTTCTCCCTGATCCTGTTCCTTTTCCTGCCCTTCCTGCTCCTTCTGTTCCTCCTGTGGGTGGCATACTATGAAAAGGATCGGCCCTTCGGCGTCGAAGGGCTGGCGGGGGCGCTGTTCTCCGGCCTGCTGGTCCCCCTGGGGCTGGCGGCCATGACCGCTCTCCGTAATGGAGAAAACGGCCGTCTCCTGGTGCTGGCCCCCCTCTTCGTCACCTTCACCGGGGACAGCGGCGCCTACTTCGTGGGCCGGGCCATGGGGAAGCATAAGATGAGCCCCCGCACCAGCCCCAACAAGACCGTCGAGGGGCTGATCGGCGGCCTGATCGTCGCCGCCCTGGGTATGGTGATTTACGGGCTGATCCTCCGGGCCTTCGGCGTTCCGGCCAGCCTCTGGAAGCTCGCCCTGATCGGTCTCCTGTGCGGCTGCTGCGCCCAGCTGGGGGACCTGAGCTTCTCCCTCATCAAGCGGCAGTACGGGGCAAAGGACTACGGCCGTCTCCTGCCTGGCCACGGGGGCGCCTACGACCGGTTTGACAGCACCAGCTTCACCGCTCCGGCGGTGCTGCTGCTTTTCCTGCTTTTGGAGGTATTCTGATATGGCATTGACCATTCTGGGCAGCACCGGCTCCATCGGCCGGCAGGCCCTGGAGGTGGCGGAGGACCTGGGCCTCCCCGTCTGCGCCTTGGCGGCGGGGCGGAGCGCGGAGCTCCTGGAGGCCCAGGCGAGAAGATTCCGCCCCAAATACGCGGCGCTGGGGGACGAGGCGGCGGCAAAGGCGCTGCGCATCGCCCTGGCGGATACGGAAACGAAGGTCCTCTCCGGCCCGGAGGCCCTGACGGAGATCGCCGCCATGGAGGAAGCGGACACGGTCCTGGGGGCCATGTCCGGGGCGGCGGGGCTCCGGCCCGCCCTGGCGGCGGCGGAGGCGGGAAAACGCCTGGCCCTGGCCAACAAGGAGACCCTGGTGTGCGCGGGGCGCATCCTCCTGGCGGCGGTGGACCGCTGCGGGGCGGAGCTCATCCCCGTGGACAGCGAGCACAGCGCCATCTTCCAGTGCCTGAACGGCAATCCGGCGCCGAAGCGGATCCTCCTCACCGCCTCCGGCGGCCCCTTCCGGGACTTTTCTCCGGAGGAGCTCCGGCATGTCACCCCGGCCCAGGCCCTGCGCCATCCCAACTGGAGCATGGGCCCCAAGGTGACGGTGGACAGCGCCACCCTGATGAATAAAGGCCTGGAGCTCATTGAGGCCATGCATCTTTTCCGGGTGCCGCCGGAAAAGATCCGGGTCCTGGTCCACCCCCAGAGCATCGTCCACAGCATGGTGGAGTTTGCGGACGGGGCCATCCTGGCCCAGCTGGGCAGCCCGGATATGCGTCTGCCCATCCAGCTGGCCCTCACCTGGCCGGAGCGCCTGCCCTCCATCGCGGCGCCCCTGGAGCTGACCCAGGCCCCGCCCCTCACCTTCCTGGAGCCGGATACGGACCGATTCCCCTGCCTGGCCATCGCCCGTCAGGCGGCGGAGAGCGAGGGGGCGGACTGCGCCGTGATGAACGCCGCCAACGAGGCGGCTGTGGCGGCGTTTTTGGAAAACAGGCTTTCCTTCCAGGGGATCCCGGAGCTGGTGCGGCGGGTGATGGACGCCCTCCCCGGCCTGCCCGGGGACAGTCTGGAAGCCGTGGAAGCGGCGGATCATCAAGCAAGGAGGTGCGCGGAGGCGTGTCTATCCTCTATATCCTGATCGGCATCCTTATGTTCGGGGTGCTCATCGCCGTGCATGAGCTGGGCCACTTCAGCGCCGCCAAGCTCTTCGGCATCAAGGTGAACGAGTACTCCATCGGTATGGGTCCCACCCTGTTCAAGCGGAAGAAGGGGGAGACGGAATACAGCCTCCGGGCTCTGCCCATCGGCGGCTTCTGCGCCATCGAGGGGGAAGACGGAGAGAGCGAGGATCCCCGGGCCTTCACCGCCAAGCCCCTTTGGCAGCGCCTGATCGTGCTGGCGGCGGGCTCCCTCATGAATTTCTTCATCGGCTTTCTCATCACCCTGCTCCTGTACCTCATCAGCTCCCTGGCGGGGAACTATGTGGTGGGGACCAGCACCCTCTCCGGCTTCATGGAGGGCTTCCCCCTGGAGGGGGAACAGGGGCTGATGGCGGGGGACCGGATCCTCTCCGTCAACGGCTGGGGCGTAAACAATCCCCGGGACCTGACCCTTTTCCTCTCCCTGGAGGGGGGAGACACGGTGGATCTGGTGATCCGCCGGGACGGGAAGAAGCTCGTCCTGGACGACCTGCCCCTGCAGAAGCGCACCTATGTGGACTCCGCCACGGGGGAGGAGGGCCAGTATTACGGCCTGTATTTCACCCAGACCGCCCAGACCCCGGGGGCCGCCCTGCGGGAGAGCTGGTATGACTGCCAGTACTATGTGCGGGTGGTGTGGGTCAGCCTCCGGTACCTGATCTCCGGGAAGGCGGGGGTAAAGGACCTCTCCGGCCCCGTGGGCATCGTGAAGGCCATGGGGGACGTGGGCTCCCAGGCGGCCACGGTGGGGGAAGGGCTGAGCAACGTCTTCGGCCTGGTGGCCTTCATCGCCGTCAACCTGGCGGTGATGAACCTCCTGCCCATCCCCGCGCTGGATGGAGGCCGCATTTTCTCCATGCTGGTCTTCGCCCTCATCTCGGTGATCATCCGGCGCAAGCCGAATCCGAAGATCGAAAGCTATATCCATGCCGGGGGCCTGGTGCTCCTGCTGGGCCTCATGGCCTTTGTGATGTTCAACGATATCTATAAGCTCTTTTAAGTCAAATCGGACCCGCTGCGCTGTACGCGCGCGTCCCTGCGAGGGGCCCTCGCGCACGGAATGGAGCAAAGCGACGCGGCGATCCGTTCTCTCGTCCCCTTGGTCATGTTAAAAACATAAGGACGGGAGTTGCGGATTGCCACAACCGGTGACCGATGTCACCGGTTTCGCAATGACCATTTTCGATGGTTTGGTACTTTGTCTACAGTCTGAACTGAAAGCTTTGCTTTCATTTGAGCGTGTCGACAAAGTCGACACGCTTCAACTCGGACCCGCTTCGCTGGGCTCCGAGTTGAGAAGGATGACATCGCCGCTGCGCGCCTCGGTCGTACACTTCGACACTTGCGGCGATAGCAGTATTTTGGGGCAAAAATGAA
>JAFWOX010000084.1 GCA_017545325.1 Oscillospiraceae bacterium
AAGGACGTCCTCTGGCCGGAGGGCGCCCTTTGCTGTGCCTGCGGCCGGGCCTCCGGCGGGGAGGCCCTCTGCCCCGCCTGCCGGGAGTCCCTGCTGTATGACGGCTCCGTCTTCGCCTGGGTCCGCAACGATCCGGAGCCAGGCCTGCCCGCCTGGTCCCTGCGCACCCACGAGGGCGTCGCCCGCCAGCTGGTCCTGCGGCTGAAGTACGGCGCCGAGGCCCGGGCCGCCCGGCTGCTTTCGGAAATCCTGCTTCCCCTGCCGGAGGATGTTTCCTTTCCCCCGGATACTGTGGTCACCTGGGTCACCATGCCGGAGTCCCGGCGCCGGGACCGGTTCATTGACCAGGGCCGCCTGCTGGCGGAAAACTTCGCGGAAAAGCTGGGCCTGCCCTGCCGCCGGCTGCTGCTGCGGAGGGACCGCCGGGAACGCCGCCAGGTGACCCTCTCCGGCTCCCAGCGCGCCGTCAATCTCCAGGGCGCCTTCCGCCCCGCGGAAAACATCACTTTTCCCGTCCTCATCGTGGACGATGTCCATACCACCGGCACCACCCTCTGCCGCTGCGCCGAGGCGCTGCGCGCCGGCGGGGCGGAGCAGGTTTTCGGTCTCACCGTCACCGCCCGAAAATAAATTGACATTTCAGGGCCTGAAGCGGTATTATACAGGATGGTCTGTTATGCCCGGCGGATCCTGTCCGCCGAGAAACCCCGCGCGGAAATGATGGAGGAAAACAACCTGTGCTTGAATGTATCGTAACAAAGTTCGGCGGAAGCTCCCTGGCCAATGACGAGCAGTTCCGCAAGGTTCGCAGCATCCTGGAGCTGGAGCCCACCCGCCGTTACCTCGTCCCCAGCGCCCCCGGCAAGCGCTTCGCTGAGGATGATAAAGTGACCGACCTGCTGTACCTGTGCTATTCCCTGGCCTCGGAGGGCAAGCCCTTCGCGGACGTCTTCGCCCGCATCCGGGACCGCTATCTGGCCATCGCCCAGGGCCTGCACCTGAAGGTGGATATCGGGGCGGAGCTGGATACCGTGGAAAAAGGCATCGGGGAATGCAAAGGCCGGGACTGGTGCGCCAGCCGCGGGGAATACCTCTGCGGCGTGCTGATGGCGGACTATCTGGGCTGGCACTTTGTGGACGCTGCCGACGGCATCGTCTTCAACGAGGACCGTACCCTCAATGATGAAAAAACCCAGGATAAGCTTTCCGCCCTGCTCCGGGACGGACGGCCCTCCGTGGTGCCCGGCTTCTACGGCGCCATGGAAAACGGGGAGGTCTGCACCTTCTCCCGCGGCGGCAGCGATATCACCGGCGCCCTGGTGGCCCGGGCCGTGGGCGCGGATGTGTATGAAAACTGGACCGATGTCTCCGGCTTCCTCATGGCGGATCCCCGGATCATCGACGGCCCGGCGGAAATCTCCTCCATCACCTACAAGGAGCTGCGGGAGCTGAGCCATATGGGCGCCTCCGTCCTGCATGAGGACGCCATGTTCCCGGTGCACCGGGCCGGCATCCCCACCAACATCCGCAATACCAACAAGCCCTATCACCCCGGCACCATGATCAGCAAAACCGCTCCCAACGAGGTGTCCGTTCCCACCATCACCGGC
>JAFWOX010000085.1 GCA_017545325.1 Oscillospiraceae bacterium
CGGCTCCTGGCGGCCCACCGTGGCCACCGTCACGGGCCTGGTGGCCAAGGAAGAGGTGGTCAGCACCTTCGGCGTGCTGTACAACTACGACGACGCGGAGGGCGAGGAGGAGCTGGAGGAGAACGGCGATCAGATCTGGGCGAATGTCGCCGCCGATTTCAACGCCTTCTCCGGCGGCCATGGGATGCTGGCGGCCTTCGCCTTCATGCTCTTCAATCTCCTGTGCGCCCCCTGCTTCGCGGCCATGGGCGCCATCAAGCGGGAGATGAACAACGCCAGGTGGACCTGGTTCGCCATCGGCTATATGTGCGTCTTCGCCTACGCCATCGCCCTGATCGTGTATCAGCTGGGGCTGCTCTTCACCGGCGGCGTTCAGATCGTGGGCCTGATCGTGGCCGTGGCCCTGCTGGCCTTCCTGCTGTACATGCTGTTCCGGCCCTATAAGGAGGCGACGCGGCTGACCGCTACGGCTGCGGCGAAGGCTTGAACAAAACACAGCTTAGGAGCG
This sequence comes from Oscillospiraceae bacterium, assembly GCA_017545325.1. The sequence continues at coordinate 509 of JAFWOX010000085.1, forward strand.
TGAAAATATGAGTACGGTACTGGTATTGCTGGGGGTTTGCCTCCTGGCCGCCGGGGCGGCATTCGTCCTGCGGCGGGACAAGAAGCAGGGCAAATCCAGCTGCGGCGGGAATTGCGCCTCCTCCGGCGCCTGCCATCGCTGCGCGGAAAACGCAAAAAGCAAACAGGCGGGCCAAATCGCATGCTGATTTCATAAGCTGCTGGGATAAATCGTGTAAGTATCAAGGGAAGCGCCCATCATACAGCCTTGTTCTTCGAGCCGCTGTTTGGTGGGCGTTTACCCCAGCAGAAGGAGGGTGTAGACCTGTGAAGCTCAACCGCTCCGGAGAAGACTATTTAAAGACGATCCTGGTCCTGGAGGAGCAGAATGGCTCCGTCCGCTCCGTGGACGTGGCGGAACGGCTGCACTTCAGCAAGCCCAGCGTCAGCAAGGCCATGAAGCTGCTGCAGGAGGGCGGATATTTGGAAATGGACCCGGAGAAACGCCTTCATCTGACCAATCTCGGCAAAACAGCTGCGGAATCGGTTTACGAAAAACACGCTGTTTTGGTGGAAGCGCTGCTCGCCATCGGCGTAACGTCGGAGACTGCGGAAAAGGATGCCTGCGAGATCGAGCACGCCATCAGTGAGGAGGCTTTTCTCCGGATAAAAGCCTTTCTTTCCCGCTGGGGCCGCGCAAGGGATCTGGCATAGGGGATGATGAGAGTGAGCGCGGCATTCTGGGGGCTCCTGATCCCCTTCCTGGGCACGGCGGCAGGCTCCGCCTGTGTGTTCTTCCTTCGGAAAAGCCTCAGCGACGCTCTCCGGCGATCCCTCACCGGCTTCGCCGCCGGGGTGATGACAGCCGCCTCCGTCTGGAGTCTGATCGTCCCGGCCATCGAACAATCCTCCGGCATGGGGCGGTGGGCATTCCTGCCCGCCTTTATCGGCTTCTGGTGCGGCATCCTCTTTCTTCTGCTGCTGGACCGACTGATCCCCCATCTTCATGCGGGGGCAGAGCAGGCAGAGGGGCCGAAAAGCCGTCTTAAGCGTACCACCATGATGGTGCTGGCCGTGACGCTTCACAACATCCCGGAAGGGATGGCGGTGGGCATCGTTTACGCCGGCGTGCGCAGCGGCTCGGCACTGATCACGGCGGGCGGCGCCCTCTCCCTGGCCCTGGGCATTGCCATTCAGAATTTCCCCGAAGGAGCGATCATCTCTCTTCCCCTCTGCGCGGAGGGCAAAAGCAAGGCTGCTTCTTTCGGGCTGGGCGTCCTCTCCGGAGCGGTGGAGCCGGTTTTCGGGCTGCTGACCTTTCTGGCCGCCGGAATCATCGGCCCCGCCATGCCCTATCTTCTCTCCTTCGCGGCAGGAGCCATGCTCTATGTGGTGGTGGAGGAGCTGATCCCGGAGATGAGCGCCGGGGAACACTCCAATATCGGCACGGTATTCTTCGCCGTGGGCTTCAGCGTCATGATGGCCCTGGATGTCGCCCTGGGATGAATAAACAAATAAACACAACAACAGGAGGAAAAGAATATGACGACTTACGGAAAAATCGCGCTGTTCGTGGGCGGGACCCTCTTTGGCTCCGCGGGCTTCAAGCTGCTGTCCAGCAAGGACGCCAAAAAGGCATACGCCCAGGTGACCGCGGCCGCTCTGCGCTGCAAGGACGAGGTCATGCGGAATGTGGAGCTGGTGCAGGAGGGATGCAGCGATATCCTGGCCGACGCAAAGGAGATCAACTTAAAGCGGGAAAAGGAAGCCGCACCGGAGATCATCGAAACCGAAGTGAGCAGGCAATGAGGTTCCTTATCCTCCATGAAAGCTCCGGCAGGATGCGTCTCCGGGCCGAGCTTCCGCAGATGACCCTCCGTCAGGCGGACCTGCTGGACGCCTGGCTCCGGGGGCAGGCGGGCGTGGAGCAGGTGACGGTCCATGAACGCACCTGCGGCGTGACCGTTCTCTATCGGGGAGACCGCAGCGGACTTTGCGCAGCCCTGGCGGGTTTCAGCTGGGAAAAGGCAGAGCGATCCCTGGGCCCGGAGGAACACAGCAGCCGGGCCATGAACCGGGAATACAAGGAAAAGCTGGTCATGATGGCGGTGCGGCACTATGCCAGGCGTCTGCTGCTGCCCGCGCCTTTGCGCCACGCCCTGAGTGTATGGCAGGCCATTCCCCGCATCCTCCGGGCCTTGCAGACTGCTGCAAAAGGCAAGCTCACCGTGGACGTGCTGGACGGAGTGGCCATCGGTGTTTCTCTGCTTACCGGGGACTACGCCACTGCCGGTTCTGTGGGCTTCCTGCTGAAGCTGGGAGAGACCCTGGACGAATGGACCCACAAGAAATCCGTGGAAGACCTGGCCCGGAGCATGTCGCTCCAGGTGGATCAGGTCTGGCTGCTGGACGAAGACGGAAACCAGGAAAGTGTGCCCCTGGCACAGGTCTCAACCGGGGACCGGATCATCGTGCATACGGGCCATGTCCTGCCCCTGGACGGGATCCTGGAGTCGGGGGACGTGATGCTGAACCAGGCCTCCCTCACAGGGGAGAGCGTCCCCGTGGCCAAGCGGCCCGGCGCGGCGGTCTATGCCGGAAGCGTGGTGGAGGAGGGCAACTGCGTCCTGCGGGTGACCGGCATCAGCGGGGAAAGCCGCTATGACCGGATCGTCCGCATGATCGAGGATTCCCAGCGGCTGAAATCCGGGGTGGAAAACCGGGCAGGCCGTCTGGCGGACAAGCTGGTACCCTGGTGTCTGGGAGGCAGTCTCCTCACCTGGCTGCTGACGGGAAACACCGCGCGGGCCGTCAGCGTGCTGATGGTGGACTTTTCCTGTGCTCTGAAGCTCTCCATGCCCCTCAGCGTCCTGTCCGCCATGCGGGAGGCCGGGCGGCACCGGGTCACGGTGAAGGGCGGCAAATACATGGAGAAGGTCAGTGAGGCGGACACGGTCATCTTCGATAAGACCGGCACCCTCACCCGCGCCTGCCCCACTCTGCGGGAGGTGGTCAGTTTCCACAGGGAGGACGAGAAGGAGATGCTGCGCTTCGCTGCCTGTCTGGAGGAGCATTTCCCCCATTCCGTGGCAAACGCGGTGGTGCGCGCCGCTCTGGAGCGGGGCCTGGACCACAGCGAGATGCACAGCGAGGTGGAGTATGTGGTGGCCCACGGCATCGCCACGAAGATCGACGGCAAACGGGCCGCCATCGGCAGCAGCCACTTCATCTTCGAGGACGAAGGTGCGGTGATCCTGCCGGAGGATCGGGAACGGTTTGAAGCCCTTTCCCCCGCCTGCTCCTGGCTCTATCTCGCTATTGACGGCATTCTTTCCGCCGCCATCGGCATTTCCGACCCCCTGCGCCCGGAGGCAAAAAGCGCCCTGACCGCCCTCCACGAGGCTGGGATAGGCAAAACGGTGATGCTCACGGGGGACAGCCGCAGCACCGCCGCAGCCATTGCTTCCCAGCTGGGCATCGACGACTACCGGGCGGAGGTGCTGCCGGAGGACAAAGCCGACTACATCCGTTCTGAGCAGGCAGCGGGCCGGACGGTGCTCATGATCGGGGACGGCATCAACGACACCCCTGCTCTCTCCCTGGCGGACGTGGGGATCGCCGTGGGCTCCGGGGCGGTCATTGCCAGGGAGGTGGCGGATGTGACCATCGCGGCGGAAGACCTGCACGAGCTGGTGTGGCTCAAACGCCTCTCCGACGCCCTCATGGGCCGCATTCACCGGAATTATCGCTTTGTCATGGGCTTCAACGGGGCTCTGATCCTGCTGGGGGCTTTCGGGCTCCTGCCCCCTGCTGTGAGCGCTCTCATGCACAATGCTTCCACGCTGCTGCTCAGCGTGAATTGCCTGACCGACTTGTTGGAGGAAAACGAAGATGAAATACCATAAGTTCTTTGCCTGGGCCGCTGTGGTCTGCTTCATTCTGGCCATGATCACCGGCTACCGCCGCAAGTGAGCGGTCCTATTCCAAGGGAGGGATACCGGCATGTTCAAAACGACATTGAAGATCGAAGGGATGTCCTGCGGCATGTGTGAAGCGCACATCTGCGACACGATCCGCAAGGCCGTCCCCGGCGCGAAAAAGGTCGCGGCATCTCACGGGAAGGGCGATGCATCCTTTCTCTCGGAAAACAAGGTCCCGGAGGCGCAGCTGAAGGCCGCCATCGACGCGACGGGGTATACCTGTCTCTCCGTGGAAACGGCCCCTTATGACAAGAGGGGGCTTTTCAGCCGTAAATGAGGAAACGGAGGGATACGAGAGAAAGCCAAAAACAGAAACCCGTACAATTACCCACGTTCAGGAAGCCATTGAAGCGTCCGACGCAAAAAAGTGAGGAAAAGCGAAAAAGGCCCGGCACCACCGCCAAGGATGAATGCCGGGCCTTTCGTCTGTTCAAAGCTGCAATCAAATTTGCAATCACATAGCTTGATAAAAGTTGAAGAAACTTACAGAAACCCAATTCTCGAACGGGGCATTTCAAGCATGGAAAAACCCGGAAACCGTTGAGACTACGGTGTTTCCGGGCTTTTCTCATTTGGCACGCCATGAGGGATTCGAACCCCCGGCCTTCTGGTCCGTAGCCAGACGCTCTATCCAGCTGAGCTAATGGCGCTTGTGCTATACAGCCTGTGTATCATAGCACGGTTCGATCCGAAATGCAAGCCCTTTTTCTCAGATTTCCCCGGGGTTTGTCCGCTCCGCCGCCGGAAGAGGGACAGGCGCATTTCCCGCCCCGGAAGCGCATATGGTATACAGAAACCGAGGAAAGGACGGCGACGGACATGGACACGGAGATCTTCGACCGGGCGGCCGCCCTGCTGCCGGAGCGGCTGCGGGGGGAGCTTCTTTTCCTGGACCCGGCGCTGCGGGCCGGAACGGAGGAGCTCCGCCTGTACTGCGGCAGAGGGCTTCGGGCGGTGCTGGAGACGGGGAGCGTCCCCCTCCGGGGCAGCGTAAGCCGGGAGGATCTGGAGTATGTGCTGGAGCGGGCCTCCCGCTCCAGTCTCCACGCGGTGCAGGAGAGCCTGCGCCAGGGCTATGTCACCGCTCCCGGGGGCTACCGCATCGGCGTATGCGGGGCCGCGGTGATGAAGGAGGGGGAACCCCGGGGCTTCCGGCAGCTCTCCTCCCTGTGCATCCGCATCCCCCGGCAGGTCGCCTGCGTACCGCCGGAGCTGGCGGAGGACCTGCTGGACAAGTCCCTGCTCATCCTCTCTCCCCCCGGGGGCGGAAAGACCACCTTCCTCCGGGATCTGGTGCGTCTGGCCTCCGACGGGGGCCGACGGGTCTGCCTGGTGGACGAGCGGGGGGAACTGGCCGCCCTGGCAGGCGGGGTGCCCCAGTTCGATGTGGGGCGGAACACGGATGTGCTGGAGGGCTGTCCCAAGGCCGCGGGGGTGGAAATGCTCCTCCGGTCCATGTCCCCCCAGATCATCGCCATGGACGAGCTGGGGGCGGCGGAGGGAGAGGCGGTACGACGGGCGGCGGACAGCGGCGTTGCGGTATGGGCCAGCCTTCACTGCGCCTCGCCGGAGGAGCTGGCCCGGAAGCCCTTTCCCCGGCAGGTATTCCGGCGGGGCGTGCTCATCCGCCGGGAGGGCGGCAGACGGATCTATCGGGAGGTGGATATCCCATGGTAAAGGCGCTGGGCGCGCTGCTGGTGGTGAGCTGCTGCACCCTGCTGGGCCTGGTGACGGTGGGCCGCTCCAACCAGAGACTCCGGTCCCTGGGCAGCCTGCTGGGGGCCCTGGATCAGATGAAGGCGGAGCTGGAGGACCTGCTCCCTCCCCTGCCGGACCTGCTGGGAAGCCTGCGGCTCCGGGGGGAGCAGCCCGCCGCCGAGTTTTTCTCCCAGGTGATCTGGCTGACGGAGAAAAAGCATCTCCCCTTCCGGGATGCATGGGAGCGGGCAGCCGGGGAAACGGAAGCCCTCTGCCTGCGTCCGGAGGAGACCAGGGCCCTGTCCGCCCTGGGGGAGGTGCTGGGCCGCTTCGATGCGGAGACCCAGTGCGCGGCCGTGGAGCGGGCGCGGCAAAGGCTGGCGCTCTTCCGGGAGCTGGAGGAAAAGGACCGGGCGCGGAAGAACCGGCTCAGCGCCGCTCTGGGCGCCGGCGCTGGGATCACCCTGGCCATACTGCTGCTTTGAGGATATGCAATGGATATCGACCTGATTTTCAAGATCGCGGCGGTGGGGATCATCGTCACGGTGCTGAACCTGCTCCTCACCCGCTCCGGACGGGACGAGCAGGCGCTGATGGTGACCATCGCGGGACTGATCACGGTCCTCCTGCTGCTGGTCCGGGAGATCAGTGCTCTCTTTGACCTGATCCGGACCCTCTTCGGCTTCTGACGGTGGAGCTGGTATGGAAGGCCGCCGCCCTGGCCGTCGCCGCCGCTTTGCTGGGCCTTCTCCTGCAGAAGGCAGAGCCGGCCCATACCCTTCTCCTGGGTCTGGCCGCCGCCGGGGCGGTCCTGACCCTGACCCTGGGTCTTTTCCGGGAGCTGCGGGATACCTTCGGGGACCTGTGCCGGGAGGCGGGGATCGGCGCGGCCCTCACCCTGCCCGTGCTGAAGAGCCTGGGGATCACCGTGGTGGGCCGCAGCTCCGCGGAGCTCTGCCGGGATGCGGGCCAGTCCGCCGCCGCCTCCGCCCTGGAGACCTGCACGGCCGCCGCCGCCCTGTATGCCGCGCTGCCCCTGGTGAAGCTGGCGGCCTCCCTGCTGGCGCCCGGGTCATGAGGCGGCTGCTGCTCCTGCTTCTGCCCCTGGCGCTTCTGCTGGCCGTCCCCGTCCGGGGCGAGGGGGAACGGGAGGCCCTGGAGGAGGCGCTGGGGGTCGGATCGGTGGAGGAGGCCGCCGCCGCCCTGGAGGACGCCGACCCGGGCAGTCTGGAGGATTTCGACCCCACCGGCGCCCTGCCGGAAATGCTTTCCCGCGTCCCCGCCGGAGGGCTGGTGCGGGAGGCCGTCCGGGAGGCCGCAGGGGTCCTGCTCATCCTCCTGTGCTGCGCGGGGGTGGACAGCGTCTTTTCCCTCACGGAAAGCCAGCTCAGCGCCCTGAATCTGGCGGGGGCCGCCGCCGTCAGCCTCCTTCTGGCCGGACGGCAGGAGAGCCTGATCAGCCAGGGCTTTTCCGCTGTCACCAAGGCGCTGGATTTCGGCAACGTGCTTCTGCCGGTGCTCACCGCCTCCGCCGCCGCCGCGGGACAGGCCGTATCGGCGGGAGCAAGGTACGCTGCGGCAGCCCTGTTCCTGAACGTCCTGCTGAACGCCCTGCAGCTTCTGGCGGCTCCGGTGATCCGGCTGTACTTCGCCGCCTCGGCGGTGGAGGCGGCCTCCGGCAGCGGGGCCGTGACCGCCGGGGTAAACTTCCTTCGCTGGCTGGTGGGCGCGCTGCTCACCTGCCTGATGCTGGCCTTTACCCTGTATATCAGCCTGACCTCCCTGGCGGCGGGCTCTGCGGACGCTGCGGTGCTGAAATCCGTGAAAACCGCGGTGAGCGCCGCTATCCCGGTGGTGGGGGGCATCGCGGCGGATGCGGCGGGCTCCATCCTGGCGGCGGCGGGGGCCATCCGGGCCGGGCTGGGCGCTTACGGGATCGCTGCCGTACTGGGTCTGCTGCTTCCCCCCTTCCTCCGGGCGGGGGCGGGATTCCTGATCTACCGGGCAGCCGCCGCCCTCACCGCCGATCTGGCCCCGGGCCGTCTTTCCCTTCTGGCCCGGCGCTGCTCGGATACCCTGGGGCTGCTGCTGGGCTGCCTGGGTGCCTGCGGGCTCATGCTGTTTTTCTCGATTTACGCCATGATGGGAGTGTGGAGCGGATGACCGAAGGGTTGGAAAGCTGGGTGCGGGCGCTGGCCGCGGCGGGCCTCTTCACCGGCGCGGTGCTCACCCTGGCCCCCGGGGGCCGGTCCGGGAAGGTCCTGCGCCTGGTCTGCGGGCTGCTGCTCCTGGCGGTGCTCCTCTCCCCCCTGGGGCGGCTGGATTACGACGCCTACGCGGAGGAGCTGAGCCGCCGGCGGCTCCAGGGGCTGGATCTCAGCGCCAAGGGGGAAACGGAAGCCCTGCATCTGCTGGGAAGCGTCATACGGAAGCGGACCGAGGCGTATATATTGGATCAGGCGGCCTCCCTGGGGATCCGGGCCCAGGAGGTCAGCGTGACCCTGGCCGCCGGGGAGGAGGTCCCCTACCCCTGGAGCGCCGAGGTATGGCTGGAGGGGGATGCGGACGGAAAACAGGCTCTGGGCGCGATCCTGGAGGGAGAGCTGGGGATCCCGCCCCGGAGGCAGATCTGGCATGTGGATCACCGGGATGAAAACTGACTCCGCCGGCCTCCTCCGCTCCCTTGCCGGGAAGAAGGGACTGATCCTGGGCGCCCTGGCCCTGGGGGTGCTGCTCCTGCTTCTCCCCCGGGGAGCCGGAAAGGGAGAGGGTCCGGCAGCCACGGAGCCGCCCTTTACCCTGGAGGCGGAGGAGGCTAGGATCGCCAAGGCCCTGAGCCGGATCGCCGGAGCCGGCCAGGCGACGGTGGTCCTCACCCTGGATACGGGCCTGCAGCGGGAATTCGCCCGGAACACGGAGGACAGCCGCCAGAGCGGCGGCGGGGACAGCCGGGTGCAGTCCAAAAGCGAGGTGGCCCGGGACCAGGATGAGGCGCTCACGGTGCAGTACGCCTATCCCCGTTACCGGGGCGCCCTAGTCATCGTCCAGGGGGACGGCAGCGGACTGAAGCTGGAGATAACCCAGGCGGTATCCGCCCTGACGGGACTGGGCGCCGACCGGATCACCGTGGTCCGGGGCGGATAGGCCCGGACCGGGAAATCATTGCAGCCGCCCCAACGGGCGGGATGGAGGGAGACATGAAAATTCTCAGAAGAAACGCGATCATCATTGCGGTCATCCTGTTCGTCTGCGCCGCAGTCTACCTGAACTGGGCCTATAACCGGCAGGAGGCGGAGCTGGGGGACGACGCCGCCGTCCTGGCTGACGCGGGCGATGGGCTGTGGTACGAGACGCCGACGGCTCCGGCGGCGGCGCCCGCCCCGGCGGCAGCGGGCCTGGGATCAGAGGTGGCGGACTATTTCACCTCCGCCCGGCTCAACCGCCAGAAGGCGCGGGACAGCGCCATCTCCACCCTGCGGGAGGCGGCGGAGACGGAGAGCGCCTCCCAGGAGGCGGTGGATGAAGCCCTGGGGGCCATCACCGCCATGGCGGGGTACACGGTCTCCGAGGCGGAGATCGAGGCTCTCATCACCGCCAAGGGCTTCCAGGACTGCATCGTGTTCCTCAGCGCGGACTCCGTGATCGTCGCCGTTCCCGCACCGGCGGAGGGGCTGGGAGACAGCGCCGTGAGCCGGATCACGGACATCGTGCTCCAGGAGACGAATCTGCATACAGAGCAAATCAAAATAATCGGGGTGAAATAGCTTCCTTTTTTCCCTTTTCTGTGCTATACTGGGCTATACTACTCAGGTGAGGAATAACCCATCGCAACAGGAGGGCATCATGGCGGACGGCAAAGAATATATCAGCAGGACGGGAGAGGACGGCAGCCTCAATATCTCCGAGGATGTGATCAGCATCATCGCCCTGGAGGCCATGCGGGAGGTCGAGGGCTTCGGCAGCATCTCCAATCCCCTGAGCAAGGATCTGGCGGAGCTCATCGGAAAGAAGACCGCGGCAAGGGGCGTAAATGTCCTGCCGGAGGAGGACGGCGTCAGCGTTGACGTATTCATCTCCGTCAAATACAACTACTCCGTGGTCCAGGTCTCCCAGGCCATCCAGGAGGCCATCCGGAACTCCGTAGAGGATATGACCGGCATCCCGGTGAAGGCCGTCAACGTCCACGTGGGCGGCATCGCCTTCGAAAAAAGCAAGCAGGCATAAGGGAAACTGGGCGGCGCTCATCCGGCTCATGCCGGGGAGCGCGGCCTTTTCCTGTTCTGCAGAGGCGGAGAGAACGATGAAAAGAACAACCGCAAGAGAGATCGCCATGCACCTTTCCTATGCTTCGGTGATGAATACCCTGCCGGCGGAGGAGCAGCTGGATCTTCTTCTGGATCCGGAGCATTTCGCCGCTCTGGGGGAGGAGGACGAGGCTTACGCCGAATACCCGGATCCCCGGCAAGAGGACTATATCCGCCGGGTGGCCGCCGGCGTTGCCGAGCATGGGCCGGAGCTGGACGCCTATATACAGAAGTACGCCAAGAACTGGAAATTTGAGCGCATCTCCCGGGTATGCGCCGCCATCCTGCGCATTGCCATGTACGAGATCCTCTATCTGCCGGAGGTCCCCTACAAGGCGGCGGCAAACGAGGCGGTGAACCTCACCAAGCTGTATGAGAACAGCGCGGCCGCTTCCTTCGTCAACGGCATTCTCGCCTCCTTCATCCGGGAGGAGAAGCGGGAATGAACGGCACGGTCTATTCTGTCGGGGAGGTCGCCGGGATCCTGCGGGAGCTGCTGGAGGGGGACAGGCGGCTCAACCCCATCTATGTGCGGGGGGAGATCTCCAATTATCGGCCCGCCTCCTCGGGTCACCACTATTTCACCCTGAAAGACGGGGATGCGGCGCTGAAGGCGGTCATGTTCCGCCGGGAGGCGTCGCGGCTTCGTTTCCGGCCGGAAAACGGCATGAAGGTCATCGTCCTGGGGCGCATTTCCCTGTACCCGGCGGACGGCGCGGTGCAGCTCTACGCCGCCGAGCTGAGTCCGGACGGGATCGGTGACCTCCACATCGCCTATGAGCAGCTGAAGGCCAGGCTCCAGGCGGAGGGACTTTTCGACCGGAGCCGGAAGCGGCCGCTTCCCCCCTTTCCCCGGCGGATCGCCGTGGTCACCTCCGGCACCGGCGCCGCGGTGCGGGATATTATCCGGGTGGCTACCGCCCGGTATCCCCTGGCCAAGCTCATGATCCTCCCCGTCCGGGTGCAGGGGGTGGAGGCGCCGCCGGAGATCGTCTCCGCCATCCGCTTCGCCAACCGGCATCGCCTGGCGGATGTGATCATCGCCGGCCGGGGCGGCGGTTCCATCGAAGACCTTTGGGCCTTTAACGATGAACGGGTAGCCCGGGCCATCTACGCTTCCGAGATCCCGGTGATCTCCGCCGTAGGCCATGAGCCGGATTTTACCATTGCGGATTTCGTGGCGGACGTGCGGGCCGCCACCCCCTCCAACGCGGCGGAGCTCGCGGTGCCGGACCGGACGAAGCTGACGGAAATGATCGCCGCGCTGGATAAGCGCCTCTCCGCCGCCATGACCGCCCGGCTGGAGGCGGACAAGCTGCATCTGCGGCGGCTGCAGGAGCGCCGGGTCCTGCAGGATCCCGGCGTATATCTGGATGAACGGCGCGTCGCCCTGGACCACATGACGGAGCGGCTGGCCTCCTCCATGCAGAGCCTGATCTCCAGGCGGCGGGGGACCTTCTCCGCCCGGGCCGCTGCGCTGGACGCCATGAGCCCCCTGAAGGTCCTGGCCCGGGGCTACGCCATCGCCAGCCGGGAGGACGGCAGGCTGGTGCGCAGCCGGAGGGAAGTCAGTCCCGGGGAGCTTCTGCTCCTTCGGGTATCCGACGGGAGCATCCCCTGCACGGTGCTGGAGTCGGAGGGAAAGGAGGAGACGGATGGAAGAGAAAAAGCTGAGCTTTGAGGAATCCATGCAGCGGCTGGAGCAGATCGTCCGGCTGCTGGAGAAGGGGGATGCTCCCCTGGAGGACGCCATGAAGCTGTTTGAGGAAGGCACCGGCCTTGCCGTCCGCTGCCAGGAAATGCTGGAGCAGGCGGAGAAGCAGGTGGTCCGGCTCGCCAAGGGGCCGGATGGGCAGCCTGTGGAAACGGAGTTCGCGGATGCAGCCGAATGAGCTGCGCCTCCGGGCGCTGCGGGATAAGGTGGAAGCCCGGCTGGAAGCCCTCCTCCCGGCGGACTCCGGCCTGGGGGAGGCCATGCGGTACAGCCTCCTGGCGGGGGGCAAACGGCTGCGGCCTGTTTTGGCCCTGGAATTCTGCCGGGTCTGCGGCGGGGAGCCGGAGGCCATGCTGGACGCCGCCTGCGGACTGGAGATGCTCCACACCTATTCCCTCATCCATGACGACCTGCCCTGTATGGATAACGATGATCTGCGCCGGGGCAAGCCCACGAACCACAAGGTCTTCGGGGAATGGCAGGCCCTCCTGGCGGGGGACGCCCTCCAGGCGGAGGCCTTCCGGGCGATCCTCTCCTGCTCCGGTCTGCCGGACCGGGCGCGGGCCGAAGCCGCCGCCGTTCTGGCGGAGGCGGCGGGGATCTCCGGCATCTGCGGAGGACAGTATCTGGATCTGGCGGGAGAGGGCCGCAGGCTGGGGGAGGCGGAGATCCGGGAGATGTACGCCCGGAAAACCGGCGCCCTGTTCCGGGCCGCCTGCCGGATGGGCTGCTGCGCCGCCTCCGCGCCGGCGGAAAAGCTGGCGGCGGCGGGGACCTATGGAGACGCCCTGGGCCTGAGCTTCCAGCTGCGGGATGATCTGCTGGACCTGGAAAGCACGGAGGAGGCGCTGGGGAAGCCCATCGGCTCCGACGACCGGAACGAAAAATCCACCCTGGTCTCCTGTCTCGGCCGGGAGGCGGCGGAAGCGCTGCTTCTCTCCTCCAGCCGGGAAGCGGAGACTGTTCTGGAGCGGGACTTCGATGGGGATCCCTTCCTCCTCTGGCTCACCCGCTCCCTGACAACGCGAAAAAACTGAGTGAAATGAAACGGGCAGCGCGGGCATGACGCCTGCGCTGCCTTGTCTATTCTCATTTCTTTACAGCCCGTACAGCTCCGAATACTTCTCCGTAAGGTAATCCGTGTACACCGTGGGATCAAAGGGCTCCCCCAGGCACCGGACCAGCAGGTCCGCCGGGTCATACAGGCAGCCCTTGGACCAGATCCGCTCAGCGAGCCACCGGTGAATGGGGGTGAAATCTCCCGCCGCCACGGCGGCGTCCACGTCCACGGTGCGCTTCATCCCCTTCAGCATCTGGGCGCCGTAAGCGCTGCCCAGGGCATAGGAGGGGAAATATCCGATGGCCCCGCCGGACCAGTGGCTGTCCTGCAGGACGCCGCTCCGGTCATCCGGCACCTCCAGGCCAAGGTAATCCCGCACCTTCTCCCGCCAGAGGGAGGGCAGCTCCGCCGGGTCCAGGCCATCCTGGATCAAAAGCTTTTCCAGCTCATAGCGGAGCAGGATATGCAGGCAGTAGGTGAGCTCATCCGCCTCCGTGCGGATGAGGGAGGGCCGGGCGATATTCACCGCCCGGTACAGGTCCTCCGCCGAAACGCCCGCCGTCTGCTCCGGGAACAGCTCCCGCAGCTTGGGGAGAAGGGCGCCGGCAAAGGCCCGGCTCCGGCCCAGCAGGTTCTCAAAGAGGCGGCTCTGGCTCTCATGGATGCCCATGGAGACCCCGGTGCCCAGGCAGGTATCCGCGATGTTCTCCCCGATATGGAGCTCATACAGGGCGTGCCCCCCCTCATGGACCACGCTGAACAGGGAGCTGGCGGGATCATTCAGGTGATAGTGGGTGGTGATGCGCACGTCCGTTGGGCCGAAATTCGTGGTGAAGGGATGCTCCGTCTCCCGGATGCTGCAGTATTTCCGGTCAATGCCGATGAATCCCATGAGCCAGTCCGAGAGCTGCCGCTGCTTTTCCAGGGGATACTCCCGGTGGAGGAAGGCGTCGTCCGGCTGCTTCCCCTTCTCCGCGATCCCATGGATCAGGGGGACGAGCTTCTCACGAAGCACGGCGAAAAAGGCGTCGCAGTCCGCCATGGTCAGGCCCCGCTCGAATTCATCCAGAAGGACGTCGTAGGGCTCCTTATCCGGATCCAGCCAGGCGGCGTATTTCCGGTTGAAGGTCACGATCTCCCGCATGCAGGGCTCGAACATGGCCCAGTCGCTCTTCTCCTTGGCCTCGTGCCATACCGCGTCCGCCTTGTTCAGCAGAACGGTGTAGGGATATACTCCTCCATGGGGATCTTCTTCGTCTTTTCATAGGAGCGGAGAAGCTCGCTCACCTGCCTCCGGGCGGCAAAGTCCAGCTTGTCCTCCTGCTCCTTCAGCGCATGGAGCAGGGCGCCGGTCTCCTCCCCCGTCTCCAGCCTGTAGGAGACCTCGGAGAGCACCGCCATGGTCTTTCCCCGGCGCTCCGCGCCCCCCGCCGGGGCTCCGGTGACGGCGTCGTAGCTGATGATCCCCATAGCCTGGCCGTAGGCCTGCTTCTTCTCCTCCAGCTCTTTCAGTTCCCGCAGCAGGGTCTCCAGTGATTTTGCCATGGTATCCCGTTCCTTTCTTCCGTTTGTTCCTGCCGCCATTGTAGAGACGCGGGCTGTTTTTGTCAACTTCCCGCTTGACAAGGCCGAGGGCCGGGGAAATAATGAGAGAAACTGCAGAAACAGGAGGCATCGCCCCATGGAAGACGTACTGGACCGTTTCCTCCGCTATGTGCGGATCGACACCCAATCGGAGGAGAATCAGCAGTCCCCCACCACCCGGAAACAGTTCGACCTGGCAAGGCTCCTGGTCCGGGAGCTGGAGGGCCTCGGCGCTGACCGGGTGCGGCTTGACGAGGAGCACTGCTATGTATACGCCCGCATCCCCGCCAATCTCCCCCGGGGAAAAACCGCCCCGGCCATCGGCTTCATCGCCCATATGGACACCTCCCCCGCGGTGAGCGGGGCGAACGTCAAGCCCCGGGTGGTGCGGTACGAGGGGGGCGACATCGACCTGAGCGGGGACGGGACCTATGTCCTGCGCCCGTCGGACTTCCCCATACTGGACCGGTACGTCGGCCAGGAGCTGGTGGTCACGGACGGCAGCACCCTGCTGGGGGGCGACGACAAGGCCGGGGTGGCGGAGATCATGGCCATGGCGGAATACCTGCTCACCCACCCGGAGACAGAGCACGGCGAGGTATGCCTCGCCTTCACCCCGGATGAAGAGGTGGGCGGCGGCGTCAGATACTTCGACCTGGAAAGCTTCGGCGCGGACTTCGGCTATACCGTGGACGGAGGCTTCCTGGGCGGTATGGAGTACGAGAATTTCAACGCCGCCTCCGGCCGGGTCACGGTGTTCGGCCGCAGCACCCATACGGGCAGCGCCAAGAACGCCATGCGCAGCGCGGCCCTCATGGCCATGGAATTCCAGTCCATGCTCCCTCCGGCGGAGGCCCCCATGTACACGGATGGATACGAGGGCTTCTATCATCTGGACAGCATCCATGGGGATGTGGAAAAATGCGAGCTGTACTATATCATCCGGGACCATGACCCGGAGAAGTTCAAGGCCAGGAAGGAGCGCTTCGCCGCCATCGGGGCTTACCTCAACGGCAAGTACGGAGAGGGGACCTTTACCACGGAGGTAAAGGATACCTACTATAATATGAAGGAGATCATCCTGCCCCGCATGGAGATCGTGAACACGGCGAAGGAGGCCATGGCGGACCTGGGGATCGATCCCGTCATCACCCCCATCCGGGGCGGCACGGACGGAGCCATGCTCTCCTATATGGGCCTTCCCTGCCCCAACCTCTGCACCGGGGGCTGCATCTGCCACAGCCGATATGAATTCGTCTCCGTGCCCCATATGCGGAAGTGCGTGCAGCTGCTGATCAGGATCCTGGAAAAGAATATCGCCTGAAAAAAGACCGCAGATCCGAAAACCGGATCTGCGATTTTTTCTTTCCGCCGCCGCTTATGTCCCCGGCGCTTCGGGGGCCTCGGGGCCGCCGGGCACGGGCATGGGGTTCTTGATGAAGTCGTGGAAGTTCACGCGGTTCTTCTTGCAGAACTTCTCCAGCTGCTCCTTGTAGCCCTCCCAATACTTCTCGTCCGCCTTGGTCTTGATGATGGGGGTGCCCATGGGCTGGGACTTCTTGCGGATGGTGATCATCTCCTGCATTTCCTTCTTGAAGAGCTTCTTGACCTCCATCTGCATGATGGTGATCTCCTGCAGATCCTCGGCCTTCCAGCTCATCCGGGTCGCCTGATTGCCGAAGGTGACGCCGGCGACGATCTCGGTCTGATCGATGAATATCCGTTCTTTTGTCGACATATTTATCCTCTCCTCCCAATGTCCTTGCGGGTTTTCCCGCATTGTAACCTTGCTGTAACCTATTGTATGATGTACGCACGGGAAAAGCAAGAGAGAATTTAGCGAAAATGGATATTTTGTGAATCTTTCATATTGTCCTCTCCCGGGAGATATGGTATAATTCCCCTTGCTGCTTATAGTCTGCAGAGACGGATCCTGCCGAAAATCCGTCCTTACAGGCGAAAAACTAATTAACAGGAGTGAAACAGAGCATGGACTTTATCCTGGCAAACCTCTGGCTCGTCAGCCTGATCGCCGCCGTCATCGCGCTGGTGTTCGTGGTGCTGCAGGCCAAGAAGGTCCTGGCCGAGGAGGAAGGCACTGACCTGATGAAGCGCATCTCCCAGAATGTGCGCAAGGGTGCGGGCGCGTTCCTCCGCCGCCAGTACAAGACCGTAGGCATTTTCTTTGTGTGCATGGTCATCATCATCTGCGTGATGGCCGCCCTGAGGCTTCTTACCTGGTACGTTCCCTTTGCGTTCCTTACCGGCGGCCTGTTCTCCGGCCTCAGCGGCTTCATCGGCATGAAGATCGCCACCAACTCCAATGCCCGGACCGCCGCCGCCGCCCAGAAGAGCCTGAATAAGGGTCTGCGGGTGGCCTTCTCCGCGGGCACCGTCATGGGCTTCACCGTGGTGGGCCTCGGCCTGCTGGACATCTCCATCTGGTACGCTCTTCTGACCAAGGTCTTCCATGAGACCCTGGAGGTCACCACCGCCACCATGATCACCTTTGGCATGGGCGCCTCCTCCATGGCCCTCTTCGCCCGTGTGGGCGGCGGCATCTTCACCAAGGCCGCCGACGTGGGCGCCGACCTCGTGGGCAAGGTGGAAGCGGGCATCCCCGAGGACGATCCCCGGAACCCCGCCGCCATTGCCGACAATGTGGGCGATAACGTGGGCGACGTGGCCGGCATGGGTGCCGACCTGTACGAGAGCTATGTGGGCTCCATCCTCTCCACCTGCGCCCTGGGCGTGGTCGCCTTCAACAAGATCCCCGGTGTGAATGCCGTCAATGCGGTAGCCCTGCCTCTGGTCATGGCCGCCATCGGCGTCATCTGCTCCCTCATCGGCTCCTTCCTGGTGAAAACCAAGGAAAACGCCACCCAGAAGGCCCTGCTGGCCGCCCTCTCCCGGGGCACCAACTTCGCCGCCATCGTCACCGCCGTGCTGAGCTTCTTCGCCGTGTGGGGACTCCTGGGCATCCAGAACTATGGCGTGTACCTGGCCATCCTGGCCGGTCTGGTGGCCGGCGTTGCCATCGGCAAGGTCACCGAGTACTACACCTCCGATACCTATAAGCCCACCCAGAGGCTTTCCGAGTCCTCCAAAACCGGTACCGCCACCCTGATCATCAGCGGCCTGAGCCTGGGCATGATGAGCACCCTGCTGCCCATCCTCATCGTGGGCGCCGCCGTCATCATCGCCTACTTCTGCGCCCAGATCGGGGCGAAGGACGCCTCCCTCGGCCTGTACGGCATTGCCATCGCCGCGGTGGGCATGCTCTCCACCCTGGGCATCACCCTGGCCACCGACGCCTACGGCCCCGTGGCCGACAATGCCGGCGGCATCGCCGAGATGGCCGGTCTGCCGGACGAGGTCCGGGAGCGCACCGACGCGCTGGACTCCCTGGGCAACACCACCGCGGCCACCGGCAAGGGCTTTGCCATCGGCTCCGCCGCCCTCACCGCCCTGGCTCTGATCGCCAACTTCGTGGAGAAGATGGAAATCTACGGTTCCAGCCCCAGCCTCTCTCTGATGGATCCCAAGGTCCTTGTGGGCATCTTCGTGGGC
>JAFWOX010000086.1 GCA_017545325.1 Oscillospiraceae bacterium
TGGATCATACCCGTGATAACTGCATATCTGTTCGTTGTGTTCCCTCATCAGGCGCTCCGCGCCAGCTTCCCCCAGGGGAAGCCAGGGTACTGGCCGCCCGTGTGGGTGCGGGAGGATGAGGGAATAAAGGCAAAGCCTGATATATCAAGGTTTTCGCCCTTACTCCCCCAAATTTGCGCGCATCACGGCAGACTCCATGCACCGGGCCTTGTCCCTGCCGGCCATTTTCTGTGTTTTCCGCACAAAAAACCCTGCGGCGAATGCCGCAGGGAAAAAATGCAGATCTCTCCGGAGTTATTCCCGGAAGCCCGGCGGGTCAAAAGTCCGCGCTGCCGGCGGTACGGGGGAAGGGGATCACATCCCGGATATTGCTCACCCCGGTGAGGTACATGATGAGGCGCTCGAAGCCCAGGCCGAAGCCCGCGTGCCTGGTCCCGCCGAAGCGCCGCAGGTCCAGATACCACTGGTAGCCGGACTGATCCAGCCCCAGCTCCTCCATGCGCTGCTCCAGCTTATCCAGCCGCTCCTCCCTCTGGCTGCCGCCGATGATCTCCCCGATACCCGGGGCCAGGCAGTCCACCGCGGCCACGGTCTTCCCGTCCTCGTTCAGGCGCATATAGAAGGCCTTGATCTCCTTGGGATAGTCCGTCACGAAGACCGGCCGGCCGAAATGCTTCTCGCTCAGGTACCGCTCATGCTCCGTCTGCAGGTCGCAGCCCCAGGAGACAGGATACTTGAAGTCCTCCCCGCTCTTCTGCAGGATCTCAATGGCCTCGGTATAGCTCACCCGGGCGAAATCCGAGGAGGCCACCAGCTCCAGCCGGTCCCTCAGACCCTTATCCACAAAGCTGTTGAGGAATTCGATCTCCTGGCCGCATTTATCCAGCACGGTGCGGATGACGTACTTCAGCATGCCCTCCGCCAGCTCCATATCGTCCTCCAGATCCGCAAAGGCGATCTCCGGCTCGATCATCCAGAATTCCGCCGCGTGCCGGGGGGTGTTGGAGTTCTCCGCCCGGAAGGTGGGGCCGAAGGTATAGATGCTGCCGAAGGCCATGGCGTAGCTTTCCCCGTTCAGCTGGCCGGAGACCGTCAGGCTGGTCTCATGGCCGAAGAAATCCCTGGACCAGTCCACCTGCCCGTCCTCGGTCCTGGGGGGATCGTTCACATCCAGGGTGGTGACCCGGAACATCTCCCCTGCGCCCTCGCAGTCGCTGCCGGTGATGAGGGGGGTGTTCACATACACGAAGCCCCGGGACTGGAAAAAGTCATGGATGGCGAAGGCCGCCGTGCTGCGGATGCGGAACACCGCGTTGAACAGGTTGGTCCGAGGGCGCAGGTGGGCTACGGTGCGGAGATACTCCACGCTGTGCCGCTTCTTCTGCAGGGGGTACTCCAGGGCGCTGGCCCCCTCCAGGCGGATCTCCGCGGCTTTCAGCTCGAAGGGCTGCTTGGCCTCCGGCGTCAGCACGAAGGTGCCCCGGACGGCGAAGGCCGCCCCCACGTTCTGCTTCGCCACGTCCGCATAGTTCCCTACCGTATCCGCGGCGAAGACCACCTGCAGTCCCTTGAAGCAGCTGCCGTCGTTCAGCTCCAGGAATCCGAAGCTCTTCATATCCCGGATGGTCCTGGCCCAGCCGCAAACGGTGATCTCCCGGTCCGCAAAGGCGGCGGGGTCCATGTACAGGCTCTTAATCGTCTCTCTTTTCAACTTCTTCACTTCCCGATTCTTCGATCTCGGCTTCCGCCGCTTCCGCCGGTTTTTCCCTGGCGGCCTCCGCCGCCTCCCCGGTCTCCCCGATCACGGCCTCCACCGTGCCCAGGATCTGCTCCGCCAGCTCCGGGGGAACGGCCGACCGGGCGGCTTCCTCCGCCTCGGCCCGGTTCAGCTCCTGCTCCACCTCCGCGGACTCCCGGTAGTCCACCGGCTCCACCGCGGGGCCCTCCGGCACGTTCTCCGGCGCGCTCTCCCGATATCCGGATTTCATGGTGAGGATGCGGTAGGCTTCGCTCAGCTCCTCATCCGTGCCTTCCTCCTCGGCCTCCTCTTCCTTCCGGCGCTGCTCCTCCGCCTGGGCGGCCAGCATTTCCGCCTTCCGGTCCCGGTTGACCCAAAGGTCCTCCGGCTCGGGATGCCGCGCCACTCGAACATACATCAGGATCGCCGCGGCGAAGAGGAAGGTGAGGATGGCGATGAGCTGGCTGACCCGCAGATTGGTGCTGCCCACATAGAGGCTGTCCGTCCGCAGGCCCTCGATCATGGCCCGGCCCAGGCCGTACCAGGCGATATACAGAAGGATGACCTGGCCGTCGAACCTCCGCCGCTTCTTGGACCAGAAATGCAGGATCAGGAAGCCCGCGAAATTCCATAGGCTTTCATACAGGAAGGTGGGGTGGAAATAGAAGGTCTTGAAGGAATACACCAGGCCCATGCGCCAGGGCAGGGTGGTCTCGGTGCCGTGGGCCTCCCGGTTGGTGAAGTTACCCCAGCGGCCCACGGCCTGGCCGATGAGCAGGCCCAGGCCCCCCAGGTCCGCCAGGACCCGGAAGGGGAGCTTCTTGAGCTTCGCCGCCAGAGCGCAGCCCAGGATGCCGCCGATGACGCCGCCGTAGATGGCCAGACCGCCTTCCCAGACCTTCACGATATCCAGCAGGTCATGGCTGCCGTCGAAATAGGGATTGGTTCCGTCGTCCGCCCGGTAGAAGATCACATAGTACAGCCTTGCGCAGATCACCCCCAGGGGCACGGCGCAGATCAGCATATCCACCAGGTCGTCCTGGGTGATGCCGAAGTCCTTCGTCCGCTTCATGCAGTACACCACCGCCAGCAGGAAGCCCAGGGCGATGAGCACCCCGTACCAGTATATCCGCCAGCCGAAGAGGGTGAAGTAGGGCAGGAACGTCAATTTGAAGCCTTCGCCCAGCAGGGGGAAGGTGATTGCCGGTATCTCCATCGTATTCATCCTTTCCCGGATTCCATGGGACGGACCACGGAAACCGCCAGCCGGTCCGCCCGGAAGGTTTCCCGGATGAAGGCCTCCGCCTCCTCCGGCTCCAGCCCGTCCCGGATCATGGGGGCCTCCATGCCGTCAAAGCCCATGAAATATCCGTCCGCCTGAGTATGGCACAGACCGGGCAAAGAATCAAGTGCCATAATGAAATTGCCCCGGGCGGCCTTCTGCAGCCGCCGGAAGCGCGCAACGGTCTCCCGATCCGTCCGGAAGGCCTCCGCGGCGTCCACGATCCGCCCCAGCGCCTCCCGGGGACCCGGGCTGCGGCCTCCCGCCGTGCATACCGCGCCCCCGGGGAAATCCATCACCCCGGCGGAGAAGCTCCGGTTCGCCAGGCCCTCGTCATACAGGGCGGCGTACAGGGGGGAGCTCTCCCCCAGGAACAGGGCGCAGCTCAGCTCCGCCAGGAGCAAACGGCGCTGCCATTCCTTCCCCTCCGGGGCGAAGGGCAGCTTGCTCCCCAGGAGGAAGACGGGCATGCTCACGCTCATCTCCGTCTCCGTCCGCACCCGGGAGGGGGCGAGCTCCTCCTCCCCGCCCCGGTCCCGCTCCGGCAGCTTCCGCCTGGGCTTCTCCGGCAGCAGCCGGGAGGCCAGGGCAAAGACCGCCTCCGGGTCCACGTCCCCGGCGCAGCACAGGACCATATTCTCCGGCCGGTAGAAGGCCTCGTGGCAGGCATACAGCAGGTCCGGGGTGATCCGGGCGATACTCTCCTCCGTTCCCAGGTTCCCCTCCCGGATGGGGTGGCGGGCGTACAGGGCCTTCATCAGCTCCGTCCGCACCCGGCGGCCGGGCTGGTCCTCCCGCATGCGGATCTCCTGGGCGATGATCCCTCGTTCCTTCGCTACGCTCTCCTCCGTGAAATACGGGGTGGAAACATAGGTGAGCAGCTCCTCCAGATCCGGCATGAACCCCTCGGCGCAGGAGAAATGATAGCCGGTCTTGTCCGAAGAGGTAAAGGCGTTGGCACCGGCTCCCGCGGCGCTGAGCTTCATGGCCGCGTGGTAGCCGGGCATATCGAACATCTTGTGCTCCATGTAGTGGGCGGTCCCCGGGGGGACCTCCTTCCATCTGCCCCGGAGGGTGAAGCGCAGGTCGCAGCCGCCGAACCTCACCGCCAGCAGGGCGTGCTTCGTCTGCAGGCCGGACCGGGGGAAAACGAATACCTGCAGGCCGCTCTCCGTTACCCCGGTATACCGGGTGAGGCCGTATTCCCGGAACTCCTGTGGGATCATGCCTCCGCCTCCTTCTCTTCGCCCCGGAGGAAATAATCCAGCTCCGGCTGCACCCGCTGGGCCATGCGGGTCACTTCCTCGGGGCTCACCTCCAGCGCCAGGGCCGCCAGCTCCTCCGGCCGGGCGGCGCTCTCCAGAAGCTCCTGGCCCAGATAGAAGCTGTCCAGGGCGCTTCCCCTGTCCCCCGCCATGCGGTAGGCCGCGGCGGCGGAGACCCGGGCGGCCTCCAGATCCTCCGGGACCAGATCCCCGGTCCCGCAGCGGTCCAGCTCCTCCAGCACCGCCTCCATCACCTCATCCCGCCTGGCAAAGGAGATCCCGGCGGATACGGAGAAGACCGCCTTATGCCGGTCATAGCCGGAGCTGATGCTGTAGCACAGGGATTCCTGCTCCCGCACCCTCCGGAACAGCCGGGAGGTATGGGAAGCCCCGTAATAGCGGTTGAAGACCTCCAGGACCGGCTGCTCCTCCGGGGCGATGGGCCCTCCCAGGCGGCAGCCCAGGACCAGGTTCCCCTGCTCCGCCTCGATATATTCCGTTTCCCGGCGCAGGACGGCGGCGCTGTCCCGGATCTCCGTCTCCGGCGTCCGCCGCTCCGCCCCCCCGGGGAGGGTGAGGAAGGAAGCCAGCACCGTATCCCGCACCTCCTCGAAGGGCAGAGCGCCGCAGTAGAACAGGCGCACCGGGGAGGAGGCCAGCAGCTGCTGATAATGCCGGGTCAGGATCAGGTGGGTGAGCTTCTCCGCCTCCTCCGAGCTTCCCAGGGGATAGATCCCATAATCCTCCTCCGGAAACATGAGGGCCCTGGCCCGGATGCGGGCATAGGTCCGCTTATCGTTCACCGCCGTCAGGATGCGGTCCCGCAGGTTCCGCCGCTCCGAAAGGACATAGTCGTTCCGCAGCAGGCCCCCCCGGGTATCCGGGTCCAGGCAGAGGTCGCTCACCAGGCGGATCACCCGCTCCAGGTTCCGGCTGCCCCGGGGCAGCCAGGGATCATCCGGGAAGGCGGCGCTGAAGCCCAGGGCCAGGACCTCCCCATACTGCCTCAGCTCCGGCTCCACCACCGCCCCATAGGCCTCCTGGCAGGCGGCCCGGATCCGCCCCATATCCGGCCAGGCCCGGCAGCCCCGGGCCAGGACCCGGATCGCCAGGGCGTTTTTCGCCGCATCCTCCCGCCGGAGCCGGCGCAGGAAGCTGACGGAGAAGGTGCCGGTGCGGAACCGGTCCGTCTGCACGCAGCAGAGGCGAATGCCCGGAAGCAGCTCCCTCCGGGTGATCTTTTCCATGGTCAGCC
This sequence comes from Oscillospiraceae bacterium, assembly GCA_017545325.1. The sequence continues at coordinate 5,541 of JAFWOX010000086.1, forward strand.
CACCTTTCCCCGCGTACGCCGCAGGTCTTTTGAATAAAAGATTATACCATATTTCCCTCTGTCGGCACAAGCTCTTCCGGGGCATTTTCCGGCGGGCACAGACTGTGCGGCGGGGACGGGGACGAAGGGCCACGCTGGAAGAAACCGGATGCAGGGGCGGCCAGTACCCTGGCTTCCCTTGGGGGAAGCAGGCGCGGAGCGCCTGATGAGGGAACACAACGAACAGATATGCAGTTTTTCGCAGGCATGATCCATTCTCGCAGTCCGCCTCGCCGGCGGGCGTTTCTTTCCTCACGATGGGGATTGCCTCCGGCGGCCCGGTTTCTCTCACGCGAGAGAAACCGGGGAAAGAGCGCGGCAGGGGCGTCCCCCTGCACCCCCGGTGCGCAGGGCGCTGAAGCGAAGGGGAAAAAGGCGCGGCGGGGAAAAAGCGGGTGCGGAACGTCAGCTTGCCGACTTTGAATCTGCTTGGCATTAGTCGTTTGCTTTTCAGGGTGCCCTTCGCCGCACCGGCGCAAGGACGATTACTGCCCTGGCTTCCCCGGGGGGAACAGTCCGCACGGCGGGGACGGGGGGGACAAAGGGCCACGCTGGAAGAAACCGGATGCAGGGGCGGCCAGTACCCTGGCTTCCCTTGGGGGAAGCAGGCGCGGAGCGCCTGATGAGGGAACACAACGAA
>JAFWOX010000087.1 GCA_017545325.1 Oscillospiraceae bacterium
AGGCGGCCCGGAAGCCGATGTCCGGATAGATAAAGGCTCTGGTCTCCCGCAGGTAGAGGTCCCAGGCGCCGCCAAACTGACCGTCGAACCAGCTGCCGCCGCGGGCGGCCACGCGCTCGCCGTAGTTGCGCAGGAAGAGGATGGAGCCGTCCTTATACTCTCCCGGCGCGGGCATGGCCCCCAGCCGCTGGAGGATGGGGGGCGTCTCCAAGCCTTCCGCGGGGGCCAGGGAAGAGAAGAAGCACCAGCCGTAGGCCCGGTGGGCGGTATCCGCCTCGGCGCCGGTGTAATTGGGGTATTCCAGGGAAGTATTCAGCCGGTAGCCGCCCCGCACCCCCACGTCCTCCGGGGAATCGGTGCCGGGGGCGGTGCCGTCGTATTTCATGGTGCCGGGGGTGCCGGGGGCAGCAAAGCTGCCGTCGGGCAGCACGGCCCTCCACAGGTGCTGTGCTCTCCCTCGTCCACATTGAGGGCGCTGTCGTTGTCGGGGATGAACTGCAGCTCCCCATCCACCGTGCGGATGCCGGAGACCCAGTTCCATACGTCCCCGTTCAGGTCGGCGATGCCCCAGGGCCCGCCGTCGTGGTTCCAGCGGTCCGGCCCGGAGCCGGTGAGGGTGCGCATCTCCTCCTCCGTGCCCCGGCCCCGCTTCTGGCCGGGGGAAAGGACGCCCTGGTCCCAGCTGCGCTTGGGGTCGCCGCCGAAGGAGGCGTTGCCCCTGGGCACGGTGCCGTTGCGCACGCACCAGTGCATGACGGCGCACCACTCCGCGTTGGTGAGCAGGTGCCAGCCCGGCCCCTTGGCGGTGCAGGCGGCGCGGGCTTCGTCGATGGTGAGGGTGTGGGCCGGGTCCCGGCCGGGGAGGCTGTAGGCCCGCCCGTATTCGATGACGTTTTCATACTTGCTGATCCAGATGCTGTCCAGCACCCTTCCGCCCACGACGAAGGCGCTGCAGGGCTCCGCCGGGGCCCCCTCCAGCACGTCGGACCAGAGGAACATGGGGACGCGCACCATGACGCTGGGGTATCCCAGGTCGTCGAACAGCAGAGTGTTCTTTCCCCCGGAGGCCGCCTCCAGCGCGAATTTCGCCCCCTCGTATTTCGCCCGGACCGCCGCCGGGTCCTCGGTGGGTAGCGCCACCGGCTCCGGCTCCCCCACCTTTTTCAGCACGGGAAAGCCCAGGTCGTCCCTCTGCCCGGTTTTGATGATCTCCATTCTCGCCGCTCCTTTCTTTTTCTTTTCTGTTCCCATTTTACACGATGTACGCCGCGTACACAAGCATGATTGACTTTTGCCCTCGTTCATGGGAAAATGGAATACCTTAAAACCCCATTCCGGAGGTATGGCGGATGAAGAGAGACATTGCCCATGAGATCGTCTGGCACAGCGGGATTATGCAATACGCCTCAGGCGCTTCCGGCATGACGGAGGTGCCCGCCGACGACAGCCTGCAAAACAGCGAGGGGGGTCCGTTCCTGCTGTGCGCCTTCCGGGAGGGGGAAGCGCGATCCTATGCCGTCAGCGACGCCGACGCGGAGGAATTCATCGCCCGCGTTCTGGCCCGGAGCCGGGAGGACGGGGAGCGGAAGGACGCGCTCCCCGAAAACGGAGAAGCCCGGGCTACCGTCCGCGTCGGGCGGAAGCTCTATCCCTTCCGGGACGCTTCTCTTCTGAAGGACTGGCTGGAGGAGCTGCGAACAAAATGCGGAGAGCCTCTCTCCCCGGCGGAGTTCCACCGCTACACCCACCCTGCGCCCCCGCCCCCGGCGGAGGGGGCGGCGGTCACGAAGATCGTGGAGCAGGCGGTGCTGCCGCCC
>JAFWOX010000088.1 GCA_017545325.1 Oscillospiraceae bacterium
CCCCCTCCGTCTCCCCGGGGCGCATGGCCCTGGTGGTGGCGGATACGGAGAAGAACGCGCCGGGGGACTGGGCCATCAGGGCCCGGACGATGGTGCTTTTCCCCGCGCCGGAGGGGCCGGAGATGATGATGAGCTTCCCCCGCCTCATTCCTCGTCCTCCTCCCGCTCCTGGATGGCGGCGGCTTCGCCCCCGCCCGGGATGCGTCCCGCGATGGTCTCCGTCTGGATGGCGGAGAGGATGATATGGCCGCTGTCCGTAATGATCACCGCCCGGGTGCGCCGCCCGTAGGTGGCGTCGATGAGACTGCCGCTGTCCCGGGCGTCCTGGACCATGCGCTTGATGGGCGCGGATTCCGGGCTGACGATGGCGATCACCCGCCCGGCGGAAACCAGATTCCCGTAGCCGATATTGATGAGCTTCATTCTCTGCTCCCCTATTCGATGTTCTGGGCCTGCTCCCGGATCTTCTCGATGGTGGATTTCATCTCCACCACGGTTTTGGTGATATCCAGATCCACGCATTTGGAGCCGATGGTGTTGACCTCCCGGTTCAGCTCCTGGATGAGGAAATCCAGCTTCCTGCCCACGGCGCCGCCGGAATCCAGCAGCTCCCGGAACTGCCGGAAATGGCTGTCCAGCCGAACCAGCTCCTCGTCCACCGCCACCTTGTCCGCAAACAGGGCGGCCTCGGTGAGGATGCGGCTCTCGTCGATCCCGGCGGTATCCAGGACCTCCCGCATCCGGGCCAGGAGCTTTTCCCGGTATTCCCGCACCGTCTCGGGACTGCGGGCGGCGACGGCCTTCCGCATGGCCTCCAGCTCCTCCAGCTTGCCCAGGAGATCCGCCTTCAGCCGCTCCCCCTCCCGGGCGCGCATGGCGCAGAGGGCATCAAGGGCCTCCGTCACTGCCCGGCTCAGGTCCGCCAGGAAGACCTCCTGATCCAGCTCCTTTTTCTCCAGGATGAAAATATCCGGGATCCGGCTGTAGGCCGCGGCGCCCATATCGTTGGGAATGGAAAACCGGTTTTCCATCTCCTCCACAGCCTGACTGTAGGCCAGAAGGAGCGGCTCGTTCAGCTTCACCTGAACGTCGTCCTCCAGGGAGCTGTCCACGGTGATGAACACGTCCACCTTGCCCCGGCCGATCCGGGCCTGGACCTGGCTCTTCACCTGCTCCTCCGCAAAGGCGCAGCTGCGGGGCAGGCGCACCGCGCAGTCCAGAAAACGGTTGTTTACGCTTTTCAGTTCCACATGCAGGGCGGTTTTTCCGCTGAGGCCGTCCCCGCTGCCATAACCGGTCATACTGCAGATCATATTCCTGTCTTCCTGTTCAAATGGTATTGTTCCCCATGGGCGGGAGAGAAAAACGCCGGGTGATCACATATTCCACCGGGCTGCGCTTCTGCCGGGCCCTTCCCAGCAGCACGACCGCCGCCGCCCCCAGACACAGGGCGCCCACGGCGCACACCGCGCAGAGGGTCTGGTCTCCCCCCGCTGCGGCGCAGACCAGGGCCGCCGCCAGCATCAGGATCAGGGGCAGGACGTACACCAGCGCCGCAGCCCCCAGCACCCTTCCGGTCCCGGCGGAAACGACCACCGTCTCTCCCGGTCCGGCCTCCAGGGGATTCCGGGCGCGGATCACCAGCTCCCGGCTCCCCGGGGCGCAGCCGCCGCAGTCCTCGCAGCTATGGCCGCAGGCGGTGCGCATGGCGATCTCCACCCGGGCATAGCCGTCCCCGCAGACCTCCCGGATCACGCCGGTGCGGGTCATGGTCCGTTCTCCCCGCCGGTCTCCTCCTGTCCCTCCGCTGGATAGCCCTCGGGCAGGTCCTCCGGCGACGGCTCCGGCGGTTCCTCCGGCTCAGGCTCCAGGGAGACCACAACATTGTAGTTTCCCGCCACCACGCCGGCTTCGCTGTATCCGGTGATGTACACGGCGGTGGGCACGCTGTACCGGCCTACGGCATTGCCGTACTCGCTCAGATCCGCCACCAGCTGCACGTTGCCCGGCTCCACCAGGGAGACGATCTCCGCGGGTCCCCGGATCACGACCTCCTTGTACTGGGTGATGGGCCGGGCCACATAGCCCTCGGATACGTTGATGAAGCTGATCTTGGTGGTGAGGATCGTCCGGGTCTCCAGACCCCGGAGACTGACGGTCACAACGGCCTCCTTATCCCCGGAGAGGTTCTCCGCCCCGTTGGGCAGGGGGATGGGATAGGTCACGGTATAGGACTGCTCGAAGGACGCCAGATCGATGGCCCCCAGGGTGATCCGGTTGATGCCCTGGATCAGCTCCGCGTCGCCGGTCACGGTGAGGGTATTGGGCCGGATATCCACCACGGCATTGGTCTCCTTCGCGCTGCCGCCCTCGATCAGGTCCACGGTGAGGACGATGTCCTTCACCATGACGATGGGGATGGTATACTGGACCTCGGTCACGTCCACGCTCAGCTCCTGGATATCCACGGCCTTATCCTCGTAATCCAGCAGGGTATAGCTCACGCTGCCGGTCACGGTGCGGTTCAGGTTCTCCCGGTCCAGCACCACATAGGCGCATTTGATATGGGAGACCAGCTCCTCGGGGCCGGAGACCGTGACGGTGGCGGGCTCATAGACGATGGGCTCCTGCATATAGCCCTCCTGCACGCTCCCCTCGAAATCCCCCCGGACCTCCACGGTCTTCGTGATCAGATTATCGATATTCACCTTGACGAATTCCGGGTTGCGCTTCATGATGAGGACCGCATCCTCATTGACGCTCTCCGGGAAGATGACGGTATAGACCTTTTCGTATTCGCCGGGCCTGCGGATATCCCTCAGGTCCACGCTCACCTGCACATCCTCCTTCCGGATGGCGGAGATCACGTTCCGCCTGCCCATGATGGTCAGGCTGACGCTCTGCTGATCCTTCTCCGTCACCAGGAGCTTCCGGTCCCTGAGGATATCGTCTCCTCCCACATAGTTGATCTCCAGGCCGGTGAGCTCCGCCTCCATATCCGTATTGGCGTAGGAGGCCACATACAGCCAGAGGATCACGGAGAGGATACAGGCCAGGACGATGAACAGGGCGCGGCTACTGGCGATCTTCTTGATGGTTTTCATTCTCGTCTTCCTTTACCGGTGTCAGCTTTTTGCGGATGGCGCCGAAGCGGCTCTTCAGGGCGGCCCGGAGGCCCTCCTCCCCGCCTTCGTTATCCGGACTGCGCAGGAGACACTGATCCAGCCGGTTCTCCAGCTCGCTGAGGCTGATATTGGGGTAGATCTCCCCGTTCAGCGCAAAGCTGATCTCGCCGGTCTGCTCGCTGACGATCACCACCGCCGCGTCGGAATGCTCGCTCATCCCCAGGGCGGCCCGGTGGCGCATGCCATACCGCTGGGGCAGGTCCAGCCGCTTGCTGGAGGGCAGACGGCAGCGGGCGGCATAGATCCGCTCATTGCGGATGATCACCGCGCCGTCATGGAGAACGGTATTCTTGTCGAAGATATGCTGCAGGAGGATGGACCGGGTCTCCACGTCGATGAGGACGCCGGTCTGAACCTCCTCGTTCAGGTCGTTATCCCGTTCAAAAACGATCAGGGCCCCAGTCTTGGTCTTGGAAAGGGGGTCGCAGGCCTTCACCACCTCTTCGATGCAGCTGCCCAGCTCCTTGCTGCGCTCCGAGCCGGGGATGAACCGCGTCACCGCACCCACCTTTTCCAGCATGGCCCGGACCTCCGGCTGAAACACGATCAGCAGGATCAGGACCCCCAATTCCAGCGCCTTACCGAAGACGAAGTTGAACATATACAGGTCCAGCTTCTTGGCGATGAGCATGGCCACGATGATCAGCAGCAGGCCCCGCAGCGCCCGGCCCGATCCGGTCCTGGCCAGGAAGTACAGGATCTTGTACAGGAGGAAAGCCATGATCGCCATATCGATCACGTCGTTGATCCGTATGGTCCTGATCAGGCTCAGCAGCATGTCCCAAAAACCCATTCGGACTTTCCCCCATCCTTTCTCTCGGCCCTGCCGCCGGGCTTCCGCCTGCGGCAGGACCTATAGTGCTAACCTATATTATATCTTATCCGCTCCCGCTTGACAAGCGGTTTCCGCGTTTGGTCATAAGTTTTCCAGGGCTTTTGCCAGCCGGCGAACCTGCCCCTCCCGGGTGAAGGCGGATACGCTCATGCGCACCGTTCCGCCGCTCCCCGTTCCCGCGGTGTCGTGGGCCAGGGGCGCGCAGTGGAGCCCCGCCCGGAGGGAAAAGCCCCGCTCCGCCAGCCGCTGCGCCGCCGCCTCGCAGTCCAGATCCGCCACCCGGAAGGAGAGGACTCCCCCCTGGAGCCCGGGGTCCGGGGCGGCGTATACCCGGAGCCGGGGATTCTCCCCCAGGAGCGCCGCCGCCAGGCGGATGAGCTTCCGCTCATGGGCCAGGATGGCCTCCGACCCCAGGCGGGCGACGAAATCCAGCCCGGCCCGCAGCCCGGCGATGCCGGGCATATTGTGGGTCCCCGCCTCCAGCCGGTCCGGCAGCCAATCGGGCATCTCCCGGAGCCGGGGACTGCTGCCAGAGCCGCCCTCCAGGAGGGTCCGGATGCTTCCCTCCCCCGGCTGTCTGCCGCACAGGAGCAGGCCGGTGCCCTGGGGGCCGTACAGGCCCTTGTGCCCGGGCATGGCCACGAAGGATGCATGCCATTTCTCCGGCTCCAGGGGCAGGAGCCCGGCGCTCTGGGAGGCGTCCACCACCAGCGGCACCCCCCGCTCCCCGCAGAGGGCGGCGATCTCCTCCACCGGCTGGATGCAGCCGAATACGTTGGAGACATGGTTCACCACCGCCAGAGCCGCCCCCTGCTTCAGCTCCCGGGCGTAGGCCTCCAGCATCCCGGCAGGGTCGAAGGGCGGTGCCGCGGCCACCCGGATCCTGGCCCCCAGGGCATGGAGGGGTCGAAGCACCGCGTTATGCTCATAGCCGGAGATCACCGCCCGTTCCCCGGGTCGGACCAGGGCCTTGATCGCCAGGTTCAGCCCATGGGTGGCGTTCAGGCAGAAGACCACCCGCTCCGGCTCCTTCATTCCGAAAAGCGCCGCCGCCGTCTCCCGGCAGCGGTACGCCTCCTCCGCCGCCGCCATGGCGGCGGGATATCCCCCCCGGCCGGGACTGGCCAGGGTCATCATGGCCCGCTCCACCGCCCGGTAAACGGCGGCGGGCTTCTGGAGCGTGGTGGCGGCGTTATCCAGATAGATCACGGCGCCGCCTCCCGGAGCGTTCCGTCCCTCTCCCGCAGCCAGATCCGGCCCGGGGCGAAGCCCGCCTCCCGAAGCCGCTCCAGCGCCGTCTCCAGGTCTCCCCGCCGCAGGCGAAGGGCATAGGCGCAGCCTCCGCCGGACCAGGGCGCCCGGGCGGCATTGGCCGGCATCCCCAGGCCGGTTAAAAACCTGGCCGCACGCTGGGCATAGGTGAGGGAGCGGAGGCCGATATAGGCATCCTGCAAAGGGTATTCCCCCTCTATTCACAATTTTCTATGGCAGGCCCCAAATCCGGCAAGGGACGGGAGGCGGCCGAAACCGCTTCCCATCCCCATCGGTTCTTCTCTCCCGGCAGCCTGCCGGTCCATCCTATGCCCTGCAATAATGAATTGCGCCATTGCGGACGCAGCCCCTCGCCGGGGAGGTATTCCTTTCCCGATGGGAAAGGAATCAAAGGATCGCCCGGGGAACCTTCCACATGGTTCCCCGGGACCCCTCCTCCCGGCCAAGGAGGGGCTTGCGAGCCCCTCCCTTGGATCCTCCCCGGGGTTGCGGTGGTTTTACGAAGGACGGGGATAACTGAGTCTAAGTCTAAATACTTCAGCGTTCAGACGATGGCCATTGCGTATCGCCTCCCCGTCCCCGCCGCGCGGTCTGGCTTCCCTTGGGGGAAGCCGGCATCCGCCGTCTCACGCAAGGCGGATGACTGATGAGGGGCAGATGGAAAAGCAGAGGCAAAGGGTACTTCCGCACCTCCAGGCGAGGCAGGCATACCGACAGATCATTCCCCGTGATCCCGCAGCTGACGGCCGGATCATAATTATGTCAACCAGAGAAAAAAAGAGAGACCCGGCGCATGGCCGGGCCTCTCCCGATATTACACCTTTCAGCTTACCGTGGGTCTGGGCTGCTCGCCCCGCCCCTCCCGCTCCGGAGCGGAGGCCGCTTCCGGCTGCTTCTCCTCCGGCTTCCAGGGCTGGATGCCGGTGAAATCCAGGGCGGTATGGAGCACATCGTCGATATGCTTCGCGGTGATAAACTGCAGCGCGCCCCGCACATCCGGGTCGATCTCCGCCAGGTCCGCCTCGTTCTCCGCCGGGATCAGCACGGTCTTGACCCCCGCCCGCAGGGCGGCCATGGTCTTCTCCTTCAGGCCGCCGATGGCCAGGATCCTGCCCCGGAGGGTGATCTCCCCGGTCATGGCCAGGTCGCCCCGGAGGGGCGCGCCGGTGAGGGCGGAGATCATGGCCAGGGTGATGGTGATGCCCGCGCTGGGGCCGTCCTTGGGTACGCCGCCCTCGGGGAAATGGATGTGGATATCCTTCTTCCGGTAGAACTCCGGGTCGATGCCCAGGATGGCGGCCCGGCTGCGGATATAGCTCAAGCCCGCCTGGGCGGATTCCTGCATCACCTTCCCCAGGTTGCCGGTGAGCTCCAGACGGCCGGTGCCCTCCATGACGTTCACCTCCACATCCAGAGTGACGCCGCCCACGCTGGTCCAGGCCAGGCCCCGGGCCAGGCCCACGGCGGGCTCCAGCCGCTTTTCCTCCGGCTTGAACCGCCGGACGCCCAGGAACTTTTCCAGTTCGGAGGCCTTGACGCCCACGCTCTTGTTTTCCCCCTCCACCAGGCGCATGGCGGCCTTTCGGCAGACCGCCGCCAGCTCCCGCTCCAGCATGCGCACGCCGGATTCCTCCGTCCAGCCGGAGATGATCTCCCGGAGGGCGGTGTCGCCGATCCGCAGCTCCCGGGCCTTCAGGCCATGGCGTTTCCGCTGCTTGGGCAGCAGGTGGTCCTTGGCGATATGCAGCTTTTCCTCGTCCGTATAGCTGCTGAGCTCGATGATCTCCATCCGGTCCATCAGGGGCCGGGGAATGGTGGCGGTGGTGTTGGCGGTGGTGATGAACAGCACGTCGGAGAGGTCGAAGGGCACCTCCAGGTAGTGGTCCCGGAAGCTGCTGTTCTGCTCGGAATCCAGGGCCTCCAGCATGGCGGCGGAGGGATCCCCCCGGTAATCGCTGCCCAGCTTATCGATCTCATCCAGCAGGAGGACCGGGTTCCGGCTCTCCGCCTGGGAAACGGCGGTCATGATCCGGCCGGGCATGGCGCCCACATAGGTCTTCCGGTGGCCCCGGATCTCCGCCTCGTCATGGATGCCCCCCAGGCTGATGCGGCCCAGCTTCCGGCCCAGGGCCCGGGCGATGCTCTTGCCGATGGAGGTCTTGCCGGTGCCCGGAGGGCCAACCAGGCAGAGGATGGTCCCCTTCAGGTCGGGGGCCAGCTGCCGTACGGCCACGAATTCCAGGATCCGCTCCTTCACCTTTTCCAGGCCATAGTGATCCTCGTCCAGGATCCGGCGGGTCTGCTCCACATTGTAGCAGTCCTCGGTCTCCACGTTCCAGGGAAGCCCCAGGACCGTATCCAGCCAGGTGCGCAGCACCGCCGCCTCCGAGGAGGCGAAGCCCTGACGGGCCAGGCGGTTCAGCTCCTTCCGCAGCTTTTCCTTGACTTCGTCGGAGGCCTCCAGGGCGTCGATCCGCTCCGTATACTCGTCCATCTCGGAGGCGGCCTCCTGCTCCTCGTCCATCCCCAGCTCCATCTGGATGGTGCGGAGCTGCTCCCGGAGGATCCCCTCCCGCTGGGCGGCGGCCAGGCGGCCCTGGGTCTTGCGCTGGATCTGCTCCTCCACCTCCAGAACGGCGATCTCATGTGTGAGCATTTCATCCAGAAGCTCCAGCCGCCGCACGGGCTCCGCCTCGTCCAGAAGCTGCTGCCTGTCCTCCGGCGTCAGCCGCAGGGTCTGGCCCAGGTAGTCCGCCACATAGCCGGGGCTGTGGCTGCCGGCGATGCCCCCCAGAAAATCCGGATGGTTTTCCGGCAGGAGCTCCGTGAGATGGGCCATCAGGCCCCGGGTGCGGCGGATCAGCGCCTCCCAGTACCGGGGAGACTCCCCGCTCTCCGCCTCCTCCTGCTGCCGGACCTCAGCCCGGTAGAAGGGGATATGCTCCAGCACCCGCAGGAGCTCCGCCCGGTACATGCCCTTCACCAGGACCCGGACGCCGCCCCCCGGGATGCGGAGGATCTGGCGGATCTCCGCCACGGTGCCCACCTTGAAGAGCTCGCTCTCCTCCGGCTCCTCCGCCTCCGGGTCGGACTGGCACAGGAGATAGATCCGCCGGTCTCCCTCCATGGCGTAGTTCAGCGCGGCGATGGAGAGGGGACGCTCCAGGTCGAAATTCAGCACCATCTCCGGAAAGACCTGCAGGCCCCGGAGGGGGATCATGGGCAGCTGTTCCATTCTTTCGCTCATGTTGATTCTCCTTTCCTGGGAGAAGATAACCGCGCTGCCGGCAGGACCGACCGACTACCGCCCCGGAAGGGGGCTTCGGCCAGGCTGCCGCAGCGCGGCGACCGCTGGGGCGTTCAGCCGGCCAGCTCGGGCTTCCGGCGGGTGATCACCGGTTTCGCGGCGCCCCGGATGCAGTCTCCGGTGATCTCCACGGCGGTGATCTCCGGATCGGAGGGGATCTCGTACATGATCTCCGTCATCACCCGCTCCATGATGCTTCTCAGGCCCCTGGCCCCCAGGTCCATTTCCAGGGCCTGATCCGCCACCGCCTCCAGGGCGTCCTGGGTGAAGGTGAGCTCCACATTGTCGTACCGCATAAGCGCCTGGTACTGCCTGGTCAGGCTGTTCTTGGGCTGGGTGAGGATCTGGATCAGGTTGTCCCGGTCCAGGCCGTGGAGGGGGGTGATCACCGGCAGCCGGCCCACCAGCTCCGGGATCAGGCCGTATTTCAGGATATCGTGAGGCTGCACATTCTGGAGGATCGCCCCCACGTCCTTCTTCGTCCGGCTGGGGATATCCCCGCCGAAGCCGATGGTGGCCTTGCTCATCCGGCTCTCGATGATCTGCTCCAGGCCGGCGAAGGCGCCGCCGCAGATAAAGAGGATATTCCGGGTATCCACCTGGATGAATTCCTGGTGGGGATGCTTCCGCCCGCCCTGGGGCGGAACGTTGGCCACGGTGCCCTCCAGGATCTTCAGGAGGGCCTGCTGCACCCCCTCGCCGCTCACATCCCGGGTGATGGAGACGTTTTCGCTCTTCCGGGAGACCTTGTCCAGCTCGTCGATATAGATGATCCCCCGCTCCGCCTGCTCCACATCGTAGTCCGCCGCCTGGAGCAGCCGGAGAAGGATGTTCTCCACGTCGTCCCCCACATAGCCCGCTTCCGTCAGGGTGGTGGCGTCCGCGATGGCAAAGGGCACCTGCAGGAGCTTCGCCAGGGTCTGGGCGAAAAGGGTCTTGCCGGAGCCCGTGGGGCCAAGAAGCAGGATGTTGCTCTTCTGGAGCTCCACATCCTCGTCCTCTCCCCCATGGAGGATCCGCTTATAGTGGTTGTAAACCGCGACGGAAAGAGCGATCTTCGCCCGCTCCTGTCCGATGATATACTGATCCAGAAAGCTCTTGATCTCCCCCGGAGTGGGCAGGCCGCCGTTTTCCCCCAGGAGCCCGTCCGCCTTGGGGCGCACGGGCAGAGTCATGTCGTCCTGCATGATCCGCACGCAGGCGCTGACGCATTCATTGCAGATAAAGGCGTTGCGGCCCGCAAAGATCCGGGTCACATCGTCCTGAGATTTGCCGCAGAAGGAGCATCTGGCAATATGCTTTTCATCCATTTTCATTCCTCTTCGCTCCGTTCAGACCGCAAAAGGGTCAAATCCAATGAGAAAAGTGAGGCCGAGCCACCGGCACGGCCCCGCAGCAGGTCGATTTCATTTATCGCTTTGTGATGACCTTGTCGATGAGGCCGTATTCCGCAGCCTCCTCCGCGGTCATCCAGTTGTTTCGCTCGCAGTCCGCATAGATCTGCTCGTAGCTCTTGCCGGTGCTGGCGGCCAGGGCTTCGGTCAGGGTGTGCTTGATGCGGGCGATATGCCGGGCTTCGATCTGGATGTCCGTCTCCTGGCCCTGGGTGCCCCCCAGGACCTGGTGGATCATGATCTCCGCATGGGGCAGCGCCATCCGCTTGCCCTTGGCGCCGGCGGAGAGCAGGAAGGCGCCCATGCTGGCGGCCATGCCCACGCAGATGGTGGATACATCCGCCTTGATGTACTGCATGGTATCGTAGATCGCCAGGCCGTCCGTCACGGAGCCGCCGGGGCTGTTGATATACATCTGGATATCCTTGTCCGGATCCTGGGCCTCCAGGTACAGAAGCTCCGCGACGATGATGCTGGCGGAGGCTTCGTTCACCTCTCCGTTGAGGAAAACGATCCGGTCGTTCAGAAGCCGGGAGTACAGGTCATAGGACCGCTCCCCCCGGGAGGTCTGTTCCACCACATAAGGGATCAGGCTGCTCATGCGCACGCCTCCTTTTCCGATTCATTCCGCTCCGTTTTCGGAGCATACCCGGTTTCCGCCGGGTTTATACCGCGCCTCCGGGAAAAGGGCTCACTCCGCCTTTTCCGGCTCCTCTGCCTTCTCCTCAGCCTTCTCCTCCTCAGCCTTCTCCTCCTCGGCGGGCTCGGGCAGGGCGGTGGCGTTGGCGATGATGAGGTCCGCGGCCTTATTGTACAGGATGCCGTCCGTGAGCATATCGGCGTCCATGAAGTTCTTCACGGTATCCAGATCCACACCGTACTGGTCGGCGGCCTTCTGCAGCTCCGCGTCCTTGTCCTCCTCCGTGACGGTGAGGCCCTCCAGCTCGGCGATCTTGGCCAGGGCCAACTCCTGCCGGATGGTCTTCTCCGCGTTCTGCAGCTGCATCTTGGTGAAGTCCTCCGCGTTGGTGCCCATCCAGCTCAGGTAGGTCTCGAAGGGGATGCCCTGGTTCTGCATGCGCTGGGCCATATCCTGGACCATCTGCTGGGCCCGCTCGTTCACCATGGCTTCGTTCAGGTCCACCTTCATGCCGTCCGTCACCTGGGCCAGGAGCAGATCCAGGAAGGCGTCCCGGGTCTGGCTCTCCTTCTGCTTCAGGAGCTTATCCTCCACGCTCTTGCGGTATTCCGCCATGGTGTCGAACTCGCTCACATCCTTGGCGAATTCGTCGTCCGCCTCGGGCAGGAGCTTCTCCTTCACCTCATGGATATGGCACTTGAACACCGCGGGCTTGCCCTTCAGCTCCTCGGCATGGTAATCCTCGGGGAAGGTGACGTTGACCTCCGTATCCTCGCCGGCGGAGGCGCCGATGAGCTGGATCTCGAAGCCGGGGATGAAGGAGTTGGAGCCGATCTCCAGGCTGTGCTTCTCGTCCTTGCCGCCCTCGAAGGGCACGCCGTCGATGAAGCCCTCGTAATCCACCACCACGGTATCCCCGAACTTGGCGGGGCGGTCAGCAGTCTGGATGGTGGCGTTGCGGTTGCGGAGCTGATCGATCTCCATATCCACCTCGGCGGGGTCGACCTTGGCCTCCTTCCGCACGGCGGACAGGCCCTTGTACTGCCCCAGCTCCACCTCGGGATAGAGCACGGCGTTGATATCCAGGGTGAGGGACTTATCCTCCTCCACCTTGGCGTCCTCAATGGAAGGGCTGGCCACGATCTTCAGTTCCTTTTCCTTCACGGCGAAATAATAGGCCTCGGGAGCCAGGTCGTTGATGGCCTCCTCATGGAACACGCCCTCCCCGTACATGGCTTCCACGATCTTGCGGGGCGCCTTGCCCTTGCGGAAGCCGGGGATCTGGATGCTCTTTCTGTTCCGGTTGTAGACCTTGACCACGGCCGCCTCAAATTCCTCCGGGGAAACGGAAACGGTGATCAGCGCGCTGTTCTTCTCTTTCTTCTCGACGTTGTTGACTTCCATTGCGGCTCGTCCTCCCAATGCTGATTGATCCAGGCGCCCGTCCGCCGGGCCCCGGAAATGAAGCAGATTTCGCGCATTCCATACAAATGCAAGATACTATATCATAAGCGACAGGTTTTTGCCAGAGCTTTTTTCAAATTATTCCGTTCCCTTCAGGGGTCCCGCCAGGATCCCGGGCTCCTCCCGGATGAGCTTGGGGCGAAAATCCAGGTGGTCGGCGCTGAGGAGGGCGTAGCGCACCCCCTCGACGGTCCCCTCCACCGCTCTGGCCCGGGCCCTGCCGTGCAGGTGGCCGTAGTAGCATTCCTCCACCCCGTACTCGTTCAGCAGGGCGCAGATCTCCCGGCAGACGTAGTCGTCCCCGTACCGGGGCGGATAATGGAGGAAGCAGAGCTTCCGCCGCTCCCCCGCGGCCTTCAGGGAGGCCTCCAGACGCATGAGCTCCCGCTGGAGGATCTTCCGGTCGTGGGCCTTCCCCGTCTCCTCCTCGAAGAACCAGCCCCGGGTGCCGCAGATGGCCAGATCCCCGTAGGTATAGCAGTTGTTGTGCAGGATGCGGACGCTGCGGATACTCTCCCGGGCGAAGAAGCGCTCGATCTTCGCGGCGGTGACCCACCAGTAGTCGTGGTTGCCCTTCAGCAGCAGCTTCTGCCCCCCCAGTTCATCCAGGAAATGGAAGTCTGGGGCGGCGGCCTCCAGTCCCATGCTCCAGGACAGATCCCCCAGAATGACGCATACGTCCTCCGGCCCCAGGCGGGCAAACGCCTCCCGGAGCTTCTCCTGGTGATCCTTCCAGAGCCCGCCGAAAATATCCATGGGCTTATCCGCGCCCAGGGAAAGGTGCAGATCTCCGATCCCGTACAGCGCCACGCCTCAGCCTCCGGTCAATCCAGCCCCAGCATACGCAGCACCGCCGCCGTCATCTCCGTCTTCTCCACGGAGCCGGTGAAGCGGCGCTCCCTCCGCTCCAGTCCCTCCAGGGGAGCGGGAACGGGGGTGCCCGTCACCCGGGAAAGGGTGCGGATGAGCTCCGTGCCGCCGCCGGATTCCCGGCAGCCGATAGAACGGAGCACGCTGTCGCAGAACTTATACGGGCTGGCGGTGGAGACCACCACCCCGGGCCGCTTATCCCCGCTGGTGCGGCGGTACTGCTCCAGCACCTCCCAGGCCACGGCGGTATGGGGATCCATGAGATACCCCCGGGCGTACAGGCGGCCGATGGCGGCCTCCGTCTCCTCCTCGCTGCTCCAGCCGCAGGCGAAGTCCGCCTGCAGCCGCTCCAGCAGGGCGCCGGAAACGCTGTATTTCCCCTCGCCGCTCAGCCGGTCCATGTACTCCCGCACCGTCTCGTCGCTGCCGGTCATGGCGTAGAGCAGCCGCTCCAGGTTGCTGGAGATCAGGATATCCATGGAGGGGGAGATGGTGCAGTGGAAGGGCCGGTTCCGGTCGTATACGCCGGTGCTGAGGAAATCCGTAAGGATATGGTTTGTGTTGGAGGCGCAGATGAGCTTCCCCACGGGCAGGCCCATATGCTTGGCGAACCACCCGGCCAGGATATTGCCGAAGTTCCCCGTGGGCACGCAGAAGTTCAGCTCCTCCCCCCAGGCGCAGAGGCCGGCCTTCACCGCGTCGCAGTAGGCGGAGAAGTAATACACCACCTGGGGCAGCAGACGGCCCCAGTTGATGGAATTGGCGGAGGAGAAGAACCAGCCCGCCTCCTCCAGCCTGCTCCGCAGGGCGGTATTGGAGAAGATGGCCTTCACCCCGTTCTGGGCGTCGTCAAAATTGCCCATCACGCCGCAGACGCCCACGTTTTCCCCCAGCTGGGTCTGCATCTGCAGCTTCTGCACGTCGCTCACCCCGTCGGAGGGGTAAAAGACCAGGATCTTCGTCCCGGCCACGTCCCGGAAGCCCTCCAGGGCCGCCTTGCCCGTGTCTCCACTGGTGGCCACCAGGATGCACACCCGCTTCTGCTCCCCCGTCTTCTTCAGGGAGGCGGTGAGGAGCCTGGGCATGATCTGCAGGGCCATATCCTTGAAGGCGCAGGTGGGCCCGTGCCACAGCTCCAGGAAGGCGGTCTCCCCGTCCACGGGATGCAGGGGGGCGGGATCCTGACCGAAGCGCACCGGGGCATAGGCTGCGGCCGTATACTCCGCCAGCTCCTCCGGCGTGAACTCCTCCAGGAACAGACCCATGATCTTCGCCGCCCGTCCGGGGTAATCCAGCTCCCCCAGGGCGCGGATCTCCTCCGGCTCCACAAGGGGAAGGCGCTCCGGAAGGAACAGCCCTCCCTCCCGGCTCAGGCCCCGGGCAATGGCCTCCGCAGCGCTCAGGCTGAGGGAAGCGTCTCTCGTACTCAAATACCGCATAGCTCGTTCCTCCTGTTCAGTCCCCGATGACCCGTCTCCAGTTGCCGAAGAACAGGTCGTCCAGCAGGCTCTGGGGATATCCCCGCTTCTGCAGCTCCCGCTCCAGGAGCTTTACGTCCTGCACCCCGCTCATCCCCCTGGGCAGGCTCTCGCAGCCATCCAGGTCGCCGCCCATGGCCACGGTCTTTTCGCCCCCCAGATCCAGGAAGTGCTCCAGGTGCCGGAGGACGGTCTCAATGGTGACTTCCCCCTCCCCCAGGAAGGCGGTATACAGGTTCAGCCCCACGGCGCCGCCATGGTCCCTGATGGCCCGGAACATATCGTCCGTCAGGTTCCGGGTATGGTTATGCACGGCCCGGGAATTGGAGTGGGTGGCGGCGAAGGGGCCCTTGATCAGCTTTTCCAGATCCCAGAAGCCGGGATCGCTGAGATGGGAGACGTCCAGGAGGAGCCCCAGCTCCTCTCCCAGCCGGACATAGTCCTTCCCCGCGGTGCTCAGGCCCCGGTCCGGATCCTGTACGTTGGTGCCGCAGAGGGCGGTGGCCCGGTTCCAGGTGAGGCAAAGGCTGCGCACCCCCTTCTCCGCCGCCTGCTCCAGGCGCCCGGGGTCGCAGCGCAGAACCTCCGCCCCCTCCACGCTGAGGAAGGCCGCCGCCTTCCCCGCGGCCATGGCCGCGTCCGCCTCGCTGCCGGTGCGGCAGAAGGCCATATGGTCCCCGCAGGCCTCCAGCTCCTCCCGGAAACGTCCGTAGAACAGATCGAAGATATCTCCGTCCCGGACGAATTCCGGCGTGCCGAAAATGGCAAAAAACTGGGCATAGCCGCCCAGGGAGAGGCCCCGCTCCAGGTCCACATGCCCCGGATTGCGGTACAGCGCCCCGGCGGGCTGCCGGGAAAAATGCAGCGCCAGCAGGGTATCGCAGTGTCCGTCGAACAGCTTCATTTCAGAATGCCTCCGAGATCAGATTCAGTCTTTCGATCCTTTCGCTCTCCCGGTCCAGATAGACCTCCACCACGTCGAAGCGGCAGGGGGGATCCGACAGATCGTTTTCCGCCAGCCAGCTCTCCGCCGCCAGCCGCAGCTTCCGCTGCTTGGCCGGGGTGACGTATTCCGCCGCCGGGGCATAACCTCCGGTCCGCCGGAGCTTCACCTCCACGAAGACGTATTCCTCCCCGTCCCGGGCGATGATGTCCACCTCCCCCAGGCGGCAGCGGTAATTCATGGCCAGGATCCTCCACCGTTTCTTCCGGAGCCAGTCGGCGGCAGCCGCCTCCCCCATGGCCCCCAGCAGCTGGGTCCTCATCTCTCCAGCCCCTTCAGGAAGGTCAGCCGGTGGATGGGGCAGGGTCCCAGCGCCTCCAGGGCGGCATAATGGACCTTGGTCCCGTAGCCCTTATGCCGGGCAAAGCCATAGCCGGGATACTGCCTGTCGTATTCCAGCATGAGCCGGTCCCGGCTCACCTTGGCCAGGATGGAGGCGGCGGCGATGCAGTCGTATTTCCCGTCTCCCCCCACCACGCAGCGCACCGGCACGGGCAGCTGCGGGGGACGGTTCCCGTCCACAAAGGCATGGTCCGGGACCCGGTCCAGCGCCCGGAAGGCCCGGCCCATGGCCAGGAAGGTGGCCTGCAGGATATTGATCCGGTCGATCTCCTTCTCATCCGCCCAGCCCACGCCCCAGGCCACGGCGGTCTCCCGGATGCGGTCGAACAGCGCGTCCCTGGCCTTGGGGCTGAGCTTCTTGGAATCGTTCAGGCCGGGCAGATCGTACTCCTCCGGAAGGATCACGGCGGCGGCGCATACCGGCCCCGCCAATGGGCCCCGGCCCGCCTCGTCGATCCCGCAGACCAGGCCGTATTCCCCTTCCGGCCTCAGCATTCCGGCTCCTCCAGGGTGATCCGGCCCAGGCTGCCCGCCTGGAATTCATCCAGCAGCACCCGGCTCATCCGCTCCAGGTCCGTCTCTCCCCCGGAGATGAGGAAGCCCCGCTTCCGGGCGGCGGCCTCCAGCAGGGCGGGGCCGTCCAGCCCCGCCGTATCCCCCAGCTTGTACCGGGCCCGGAACAGCTCCGGGTAATCCCGGTTCAGCAGCTCCGCCAGGCGCAGGGCCAGGGCCTCCTGATCCAGGATCTCCTCCTTCACGGCGCTGGTGAAGGCCAGGTGCTCCCCCACCGCGGGATCCTCGAACCGGGGCCAGAGGACGCCGGGGGTATCCAGGAGCTCCAGGGTCCGGTCCACCGTGATCCACTGCCTCCCCTTGGTCACCCCGGGCTTGTTTCCCGCCGCGGCGGCCCTGCGCCCAGCGGCCTTGTTGATGAAGGTGGATTTCCCCACGTTGGGGATGCCCACCACCATGGCCCGGAGGGGACGGCCGGCCTGGCCCTTGGCCGCCAGCCGCTCCAGCTTTTCCTTCAGCAGGCCGCGCATGGCCCCGGGGAGCTTCTCCACGCCCTTTCCGCTGCGGCTGTCCGCCGCCAGGGCGGCGACGCCGGAGGCGCGGTAATGCCGGAGCCAGCGCTCCGTCGCCGCCGGATCCGCCAGATCCGCCCGGTTCAGCAGCACGAGGCGGGGCTTCTGCCCCAGGATCTCATCCAGGGCCGGGTTCCGGCTGGACCGGGGGATTCGGGCGTCCGTCAGTTCGATCACTGCGTCCACCAGCTTCATGTCCCCCTCCATGGTCCGGAGGGCCTTGGTCATATGCCCGGGGAACCAGTTCACGTTCACCTGATCCCGCTCAGCCATTGCTCTTCACTCCGCTCAGGGCGGTCAGGGGCCAGACGCGGAACAGCACCTTCCCCAGCACGCAGCGGGTATCGATCTGCCCGATGCGGCTGCTGCGGCTGTCCGTGCTCTCGTTCCGGTTATCCCCCATGCAGAAGATGCAGCCCTCCTGCACGGTCACGGGGCCGGTCATATCCAGCTCCCGGTGGGTGAGCTCCGCGATATAGGGCTCGTCCAGCTCTACGCCGTCCACGGTGACGACGCCCTTTTTGAAGTCGATCTCCACCGTCTGCCCCTCCGTGGCGATGACCCGCTTCACCAGGCTGTCGTCCCCATAGCTGCGCTGGGTGAATACCACAATATCCCCCTGCTTCGGGGCGGAAAAGACGCGGCTGATCACGACCCGCTCCCCGTCATACAGGGTGGGATTCATGCTGCCCCCGTCCACGGTCACCACCCGCAGGGCGAACAGGAAAAGCAGGATGCAGATGACGATGGCGCTGACGATGCTCTCCAGCCAGTCATAGGTATTGCTGAGGAGGGATGGCTTCTTCTCCTCGCCCTTCGTTTCTTCCATGGGTACTCGCCTCCCACACGATCCGGAATTAAAGCAATAGGGGGCGCTGTCTGCACCCCCCTTTGAGCATGCCGACAACAAATTGTCGTCATGCTTCAAATCGGACCCGCTTCGCTGGGCTCCGATTTGAGAAGGTTCACATCGCCGCTGCGCGCCTCGGCCGAACACTTCGACACTTGCGGAGATAGCAGTATTTTTGGTCAGAAATGAATTCCGCCCAAAAATGATTCCGATTTTGATTCGCACCTGCAGGTGCGAATTGCGTCAAGAGCCCGGTTCTCCATTTTAAAGCAATAGGGGGCGCTGTCTGCACCCCCCATGTTTTTAGAGTTTTTCTTTGACCTTTGCCTTCTTGCCGACTCTGTCCCGCAGGTAATGGAGCTTGGCCCGCCGGACCTTGCCGCGGCGGACGGTCTCGATGGACGCGATATTGGGGGAGTGGATCGGGAAGACCTTTTCATAGCCCACATTGTAGGCCACGCGGCGGACGGTGATGGTCTCGTTGATACCGCCATGCTTCCGGGCGATCACGATGCCTTCAAACACCTGAATCCGCTCCCGGTTGCCTTCCTTTACCTTAACGGAAACGCGGACCGTATCGCCCACGTTGATCTCAGGCAGCTCCGGCTTCAGATACTG
The DNA here is from genome assembly GCA_017545325.1 of Oscillospiraceae bacterium. The sequence goes on from JAFWOX010000088.1 coordinate 18,344, forward strand.
ATCGGAGAGCGCTTTTACCAGATCCATATTCTTTTTCCTCCTTTCAGAGCAGGCGTTCGTACCGCGTCTGACGGCATAGGACCACCCTTTTCCAAACTGCAAGCATGCTTGCAGGCTGAGGGATTTTACCATAGTCTCCAGGGAAATGCAAGCCTTTTTTACCGGAAAAGCTTCATTTCTCCGTCATACAGGGCGATGCGGCGGCATTTCCGGGGCGGGACCAGGCCGGAAGCCCCCAGCGCCCGGGCGACATCACCGGTGTTCACCGTGGGCTCCGCCGCCCGGAGCAGCAGGCGGAGGCTTTCCCCCTCCCGCTCCTTCACCCGGAGATGGGGAGCGATATCCAGGGGATTCGATCCCCGCTTGGTCTTCTTCTCCACCACCAGGGGCTTTCCGGACCGGAGCAAAGCTTCCGCCCCGGCGCAGTCCCGGTGGAAAATGAGCTCCCATTCCGCCCAGGCGATCTTCCCCGCCCCCAGGCCGGGCTCCGCCGCGCTCACCACCCGCAGGCCCTCCGGCAGCACCGGATTCAGGGCGGCGGGCAGGTCCGCCGGCGCGGAGAGGAGCTGCACGTCCAGCACCTCGCACAGGCTTTCGCACCCCAGCTGCAGGGGGGCGGCGATGCTCATCTTCGGATGGGGGTTGAAGCCCTCGGAATGCTTTACGGGGATCCCCGCCCGGACGAAAGCCCGCTGAAAGGTGCGCAGCACGTCCAGATGGGAGAGGTAGGCGGCCTTTCCCCCCTTCTCGAAGCGAAGGCGCAGCTCAGGCATTGCACTTCCCTCCCCTCAGCAGGGCCGAGGCCCCGCAGCCCAGGCACTGCTTCCGGCAGTCCGGGCTGGTCTTCCCCTCTTTTGCCAGGTGGTATTCCCGCAGGAGGTGGGCCTTGGTCACCCCGTCGTCGATCACGTCCCAGGGGAGGTATTCCTCCTCCCCCCGCTCCCGGCGGGCGTAGAAATCCGGGTCCAGCCCTTCCTCCCGGAAGGCGGCGAGCCAGTCCTCCAGGGAGAAGAATTCCTCCCAGGCCTGGAGGCCGCCGGAGCGTTCAACCAGCCGCCGCAGCACGCCGCCCATGCGCCGGTCCCCCGCCGCCAGGGCCGCCTCCACATAGCTCACATCCTGGGCATGCCAGTTGTATACGATGGCCTTGGTGCGGATGGCGTCCTTCAGCAGCCGCTGCCGCCGGATCAGCTCCTCCATGGAGCACTGGGGACACCACTGGAAGGGGGTCATGGGCTTGGGGATGAAAATGGAGGTGGATACGGTGATCCGCACCCCCCGGCTCCGGTTGGGGCTGGCCTCCCGCCAGGTCTGCCAGACCTTGTGGGCCAGATCCGCGATGGCCAGCACGTCCTCGTCCGTCTCCGTGGGGAGGCCCAGCATGAAATACAGCTTTACCGCGTTCCAGCCCCCGGCGAAGGCGGTGCGGCAGGAGCGGAGAAGGTCCTCCTCCGTCACGTTCTTGTTGATCACGTCCCGCAGGCGCTGGGACCCCGCCTCCGGGGCGAAGGTGAGGCCGCTTTTCCGCACCTTCTGCACCCGCTGCATCAGGTCCATGGAGAAGCTGTCCGCCCGGAGGGAGGGCAGGGACAGGCTCACGCTCCGGGGCTCGCACCAGTCCAGCAGCCCATCGCACAGTTCCCCCAGCTCCCGGTAATCGCTGGTGCTGAGGGAGGTGAGGCTGATCTCCTCGTATCCCGCGTATCGGAGGCTCTCGATCCCCTGACGGATGAGGGTCTCCGCCCGCTTGGCCCGCACCGGGCGATAGATATACCCCGCCTGGCAGAAGCGGCAGCCCCGGATGCAGCCCCGGAACAGCTCCAGCATGGTCCGGTCATGGACGATCTCCGTGGAGGGGACAATGGTATGCTCCGGGAAATAGACGGAATTCAGATCTTCGATAATGCGCTTGCGCACCCGCTCCGGGGCGCCGGAATGGGGAACAAGCCCCTTCATCCGCCCGTCCGGCAGATACTCCGGGATATACAGGGAGGGGACGTAGACCCCTTCGAGCTTCGCCGCCGCCTCCAGGAAGGCGGCCTTGGTCCAGCCCTCCTCCTTGGCCCGCATGAGCAGGGCGGTCACCTCCCGGTCCGCCTCCTCCCCTTCCCCGATAACGCACAGGTCCAGGAAATCCGCCATGGGCTCCGGGTTATACATGCAGGCGCCCCCGGCGAAGACGATGGGAGTGAGCTCCTTCCGGTCCGCGCTCTTCAGGGGGATGCCCGCCAGCTCCAGCATATCCAGGATGCCGGGAAAGCTCATCTCATACCCCACGGAAAAGCCGATCAGGTCGAAATCCTTCACCGGGTCCCCGCTCTCCAGGGCGAAAAGGGGCAGCCCCGCCTTCCGCAGCTCCTCCCCCATATCCCGCCAGGGCTCGAACACCCGCTCGCACCAGACCCCGTCCATCCCGTTCAGCACCCCGTACAGGATCCGCAGGCCCAGGTTGGACATGCCGATCTCATAGGTATCGGGAAAGCAGAGGGCGAAGCGCAGGCGCACGTCCGCTTTATTCTTCTTGATCTCCCCGTATTCCCCGCCGGTGTACCGGGCGGGCTTCTGTACCCGGGGCAGAATGGCTTCCAGTTCAGGCCTCATGATTCGCTCTACTCCCTTGGCAGGGGAGCCCTTCGCTCCCCGGAATCGGCTTATCATAACATGACCTGCCGGGAGAAATCAACCGGGATACCTGTCCCGGAGGGGAAAGAAAACATCGGGTCCGGACGCATGTACGTCTTGGGACCCGATATCCTTTCAGCTGCAGGTCAGCGAGGACAGATGATACTTCTTTATGCGATCTCTCCCCTGCTGATGTTATACCCTGTGGCGTCGATTTCCAGCACCGCCATGCCGCTGTCCAGGTCGGTGGCAAAGGAAGCCTTATAAAGGTACTTCAGCGCCGTCCCTTCTCCAACGCTCTCTGCGCTGTGCCAATACCAGTTTTCCTCCGGAGCTTCCAGATCGCTGCCGGAGGCGGTGTGATAGTATGGATCCCGCTCGCCGAGCGTTTTTTCAAGCTCCGCGACAAGCGCAGACTGATCAAAGCCGTCGGGAAAGAAGAAGGTCACGCCGTTGAGCATCGTGCCAGATACGCCTCGTACGAAATAAAACCTTGCCTGCGCCTTCTGTCCGCAGAGCTCAGCATGGTCCACGGCTATTACGGACCCGTCAGCACTTACTGAAGCGCTTCTGTCCAACACCCTTTTGACCTCGTCCATCGAGGATCCCCATTTCGCGCCGCTCACGCTGTAATCCGCCGCCGAAACAGAGAGTCTGCATGTCCGGGTTCCGCAGGCGCACAGGAACAGGAGTGCCGCTGCCAGCGCCTGGATCATACGCCGCTTGAACGTCAGCTTAAAAAAGGTATATGCATTCGGGGGGAACATAACCCGCGCTTGTTGTAATCGTGACATATAGTGCACCGCCTCCATTCATGACTCCTGTCGTTCTCAAGCCATAGCCGCTATCCAGCGTTTTATAATCCGCATATTGAATGTTTGCATATGGATTCGACACCGCAATTTCTGCACAATAGGGAGGATTCATTGGGTATGGGCTAACCGCCCCTGTATTGATGTTCAGCAAACAACCTTCAGCCTGAAATTGTACATTAAGTGACGTTATGTAATCGGTACCGCTTTGATGCCAAAATGCAATCACGCCATAAAGCAGCATATAGTTTGAGGTCGAACCAGAATAGTAGGCTTGGGCAACTACAGTAGTGGTCAATTCAGGATACACGGTTAGCCATCCGGAACTTCTATCTGTCTTATCTGCTCTGTAGTTTAGTTCGGCAGGGATTGCTGATCCGTTAGCATTATCGTATAGCAGAATAATGCTTCTCTCGGTTATACCATCAGCCAAAGGATTGATTACATCGATATACTGTCGCTTAATCATTGTATCAGTAACTGAATCATACTGATTATAACTCTTGACGCTTATCTGAGTATCTTTCCCCACGGTTATACCACTTTGTTCAACGAATGAATCTATTGTCTGTTCGACATCGTTTGCTGTAATGCTTAATGACAATATGCTCAAGGAAAACACGATTGCCAGAATCAAAGAAATACTGCGTTTTTTATTGATAGTCTCCTTTCCTCTCATCGTCAAATCAACTCTTTCATCGGTCATCAACTGGGATATTCCGCTGTACGCTGCTCTTGATTCCTCTCCAGTTTCAGCTGCTCCGAATAAGCGGGGTTGTCTCAGAGCTCACGTCATTGCTGCTGCCATACACCTTCAAAACACTGGTCATATCGCTGAATACCCAAGCTTCCTTCCGGCCCTGCCCGGAATGTGCCTGAGTCTGGCCGGGTCGCCGGACACGCCTTTCCGCTTCAGAGGTCCCTGGCGGCGCCGATCGGTTTCCCCAGTTCACGTCGTCTATCCTTCCAGTACCCCAAGATTAATATATATGTAATCGATTAGTAATGCAATATTCAATTTTTTAAATAGTTGAGAAAACCATCGATTTCGTAGAAACGCCCAAAAATCGCCCGACCCAATGTGCAGGTTGACGATTCGATTCTTTTCAACCGCTCCCCGGCTCCGCGCCTTCACCCTTTCCTCACCCGGCGGACCAGGAGCCAGGCGCTCCACAGGAGCCAGTCCGGCCTGCCCTTCAGCCCCAGGAGGAGGAACAGGAGGATGCAGACCCAGTCCAGCGCCGAAGAGATCCGCTCCGCCGGGACCGGGCCCAGGGCCAGGACCGCCAGACTGCGCAGCAGCCTGCCCCCATCCAGGCAGGAGGCGGGGAGAAGGTTCATGCCGGAGAGGGCCAGGCTGGTCTCCCCCCAGAGGCGCAGAAGGGGTTCGGCCCTTCCCCGGAGGGCGAGGGCCAGGAGCAGGCCCGCCGCCGGCCCCGCCAGAGTGCGCAGGAGCTCCCTGCCCTCGGTCTCCGCCGGAGGACAGCGGAGGCAGAGCCCCGCGAGATCCATCCGCAGGGCCCGGGGCAGCTGACCCAGCCCCAGAAGGGCGAAAGCATGGCCCAGCTCATGGACCGCCGCCGCCAGCACGAGGGCAGCCAGGGTCTCCCCGCCCCAGAGGAACCAGGTGAGGGTCAGGAGCAGCAGAAAGTCCCCGGTGAGCTCCAGCCGGAAGGGTTCCCCCCTCCCGCTGCCCCCGGGTTTCGACATTTCGTTTGACATGCTCTGCCGTTCTGCTATATTATACATAGTTATCATGGCGGAATCATTGCTTGGCGATCGGGGTGCGGAATGGACTATCGGGACGAGGCGCCGGAGATCCTCCGGGATTTTCTCCAGTATCATGAGGTGGTGAAGGGGCATTCCCAGGCCACCATCGACGAATACTATCTGGACCTGCGCACCTTTTTCCGCTTTCTGAAGCTCCGGCGGGGGCTGGTGCCCAGGGATGCGGACTTTGCCTCCATCCCCATCGGGGACGTGGACGTTCCCATGCTGGCCGCGGTGACCAAGGGGGAGGTCTACGACTTCCTCAGCTTCCTCAGCCGGGACCGGGTGCGGCAGCAGCGCTCCCGGGAGGCAGAATACGGCCTCTCCGCCGTATCCCGGGCCAGGAAGCTGGCCACCCTGAAATCCCTGTACCAATACCTGACGGTAAAAACGGGCAAGCTGGAGAAGAACCCCCTGGAGGGCTTCGACACCCCCAAGACCCGCCGGGCCCTGCCCAAGTATCTGACTTTGGAGGAGAGCCGTGCTCTCCTCCGCAGCGTGGGGGGGCGGAACAGGGAGCGGGACCGGTGCATCCTGACCATCTTCCTGAACTGCGGCCTGCGGATCAGCGAGCTCACGGGGCTGAACCTTTCCGACGTGACCGGGGACCAGCTCCGGGTCCTGGGCAAAGGGGGCAAGGAACGGGTTGTATTCCTGAACGACAGCGCCCGGGAGGCCATCGACAGCTATCTTGCCCTGCGGCCCAAGGAGGCGGCGACCCCCGCCCTGTTCCTCTCCGAGCGGGGGGATCGGATCACCCGGAGCACCGTTCACCGGCTGGTGAAGGTCCATCTGGGGGAGGCGGGGCTGAGCCAGGAGGGCTTTTCCTCCCATAAGCTGCGGCATACCGCCGCCACCCTCATGCTCCATAACGGGGTGGATGTGCGCACCCTTCAGGAGCTGCTGGGCCATGAGCACCTGAATACCACGGAGATCTATACCCATGTGGAAAGCACGGACCTGCGCCAGGCGGCGGAAGCCAGCCCCCTGTCCTCGTTCAGGCCGGAAGAGGAGGAAGAGGAAGAATAATGCTGTTTTCCAGCCTGCTGTTCCTGTTCGTCTATCTGCCGGTGACCTTAGCCGTGTATTTCCTGGTCCCCGCCCGGTGGCGGAACCTCTGGCTCTTCCTCGTGAACCTGGCCTTCTACGGCTGGGGGGAGCCGGTATATATCCTTTTGATGGTATTCTCCATCACCCTGAACTATGTCTCCGGCCTGGTGATCGCCCGGCGGAGGGAGAGGGGCAAAGCCGTCCTTGCGGTCTGTATCGTCCTGAACCTGGCCCTGCTGTTCTTCTTCAAGTACTATGATTTTCTTGCGGAGAACCTGCGGCTGATCCCCTTCCTGGCCTTCCTGACCCCCCTGGGGCTGCGGCTGCCCATCGGCATCTCCTTCTATACCTTCCAGGCCATGAGCTATCCCATCGACGTATACCGGGGCCAGGTGGAGCCCCAGCGGAGCTATCTCCGCTTCGGCACCTTCGTCGCCCTCTTCCCCCAGCTCATCGCGGGCCCCATCGTCCGGTACCGGGATATCGCGGCGGAGCTGGCGGACCGGCGGATCACTCGGGCCTCCTTCGCCTCCGGCGTGCGGCGCTTCATCCTGGGCCTGGGGAAAAAGGTCCTGCTGGCCAACGCCGTGGGGGCGCTTTGGGACGTGTACAAGGCCATGGATCCCTCTGCCCTCTCCGCGGCGGACGCCTGGCTGGGGGCCGTCGCCTTCACCTTCCAGATCTATTTCGATTTTTCCGGCTATTCGGATATGGCCATCGGCCTGGGGCGGATGCTGGGCTTCGAGTTTCCCGAAAACTTCCGGTATCCCTACCTGGCGGACAGCATCACGGATTTCTGGCGCCGCTGGCATATCACCCTTTCCTCCTGGTTCCGGGACTATGTCTCAATCCCTCTGGGGGGCAACCGGAAGGGGCTCCGGCGGCAGCTGCTGAACCTGCTCATCGTCTGGTGCCTCACCGGGATCTGGCACGGAGCCAGCTGGAATTATCTGCTCTGGGGCCTGTATTACGCCCTGCTCCTGATGCTGGAAAAGGCCTTCCTCCTCCGGCGGCTGGATAACGGCCCCCGATGGCTCGCCCATCTCTATGCCCTGGTCCTGGTGGTGATCGGCTGGGTGCTGTTCAGCCTGGAGGACCTGGGCCAATGCGCCGGGTATCTGGCCGCCCTGTTCGGCGGCGGAAGCGGCCTTATCTCCTCCACCTTCCTCTATTATCTCCGGAGCTTTGCCCCGACCCTGGCGATCCTGGCCCTGTGCGCCACGCCGCTGCCCCGGCGGGTCTTTGCCCGGCTGCCGGAGAAGGTCCGGGGCTGCGCCGCGCCGGCGCTTATGCTGGGCTGCCTGGTGCTGGTCACCGCTTACCTGGTGGACGGGAGCTACAATCCCTTCCTCTATTTCCGCTTCTAGGAGGTGCGCCGGATGAAACGCATATCTGATCTGACGCAGATCCTTGCCTTCCTCCTGTTCCTGGCCCTGGGCCTCATCCTGCTGATCGTCCTTCCCCGCCGGGCTTTCTCCGAGCAGGAGAACCGGGTCCTGGCCACGCCTCCCCCCTTCCGTTTTTCCGACCTGGTCTCCGGCGCCTTCACCCGGGGAGTGGAGGACTGCATCACGGATCAGTTCCCCCTGCGGGACGGGTGGATCAGCCTGAAATCCCGGACGGAGCGGGCCCTGGGGAAGACGGAGAACAACAATGTGTTCTTCTGCCGGGAGGATACCCTCATCACCCGCTTCCCCCAGCCGGAGGATAAGGCCGTGGATTCCGCCGTCCGGGCGGTGAACGCCCTGGCGGAGGCGGCGAAGGCCCGGGTCTTTCTGGCCCTGATCCCCTCCTCCGCCGCCGTCTGGTCCGACCGGCTGCCCGCCAACGCCAACACCGCGGACCAGGAAGCCCTGATCCGCCGGATCTACGGGGAGGCGGAGTGCTCCCGGGTGGATATCCTCTCCCTCCTGCTGGCTGCCCGGGAGGAGGAGATCTATTACCGCACGGATCACCACTGGACCACCCTGGGCGCCTATTACGGCTATGCCGCCACCGCCCGGGCCATGGGCCTGACTCCGACGCCGAAGGAGCGCTTTCAGCCCGTGACCGTGGCGGAGGATTTTTACGGCACCGTGTATTCCTCCTCCGGCGTCCGCTGGGTCCGGCCGGACAGCATCAGCCGCTGGGTGGATCCGGAGGGCGTGACCCTATACCGGGAGGATTCGGAGGAGCCCTCCCCCGTCTATGCGGAGGAGAAGCTGGCCGTCAAGGATAAGTACGCCTATTTCCTGGGGGGCAATACCCCCCGCCTGGTGATCGAGACCGGCGGCGACGGGGGAAAACTCCTGGTCCTGCGGGATTCCTATTCCGACTGCGAGCTGCCCTTCTTCTTCCCCCATTACAGCGAGATCCATGTGCTGGATCTGCGGTATTTCCGCCGGAGCGTGCGGGAATACGCCGAAGAGAACGCCATTGACGATATTCTCATCAATTACAGCCTTTCCACCTTCCTGAGCGATCCCTCGGTCTTCCTGCTGGGGACCTGAGCCGGCTCACCCCGGCTGTAAACGAGAAAGGACGATGCCTATGTTCCGCAAAACCGCCCTGCCCATACCCGTGCTGGCCCTGATCCTGGCCGCGGTGCTCCTGCTCTGCGCCAAGCTGATCCCCATGGGAGAAACGCTGAAGCTGATCCTCTGCCTTCTCTCCTTCCTGGCCTCCGCCTATCCCCTGGCCAAGCCCATCCTGCGGGAGGTCGTGAAGGATAAGCGCCCGGGCTATCCCCTGCTCCTGGTCCTGGCCTGTGTCCTCTGCCTTTGCGCGGGGAAGCCTGCCGCCGGGGCGGCGGCCATGCTCCTGTACCGGCTGGCGCAGCCGGTGCTGGAATGGCGGCGCAGCTCCGCCGTGCGGGTCGTCTCCCGCCGGAAGGAGCTTGCGGATCTGGGGGACCGGCTCGGGGATTTCCGGCCGGATCCCGCCCCCGGGAGCGACCTGGGCCGCTTTCTCAGGCTCTGGCTCCCGTACATCGTCCTGGGGGGATCCGCCCTGTATATCATCCTGGCCATGCTCCTCACCCGGGTGAACGCTCTGGTGATCCTGCGGCGGGCGGCCATGTTCCTGGCTCTGGGGAACGTCCTTCCCCTGTTCTGGTCCTTCGGCCTCTGCGACTATTCCGCCGCCGTGAACGCCTGCGAGCAGGGCGCCCTCTTCCGGGGGGACTCCCTCTCCCGCCTGAACGGCGTAAGGCTGTGCTGCATCCGCCGGCCGGATACCCTGGTCCGGGGGGACGCCCTGATCCAGAGCGCCATGCCCGGGGAGGTGCCTCCCGCCGCCCTGTTGGAGCTGGCCGCCTGCGCCTGGTCCTGCTCCCCCAGCCATCTGGGGGATACCCTGGCGGAGCTGCTGGGCCGCCGCACGGATCCCGAGCTGCTGGAGCGCTACCAGGAGCTGCGGGACTTCGGCGTCCTGGCCCGCATCCGGGGCCGGGTGATCATCTGCGGCAGCGCGGAATTCATGCAGCGCGCCGGTCTCCCCCTGGTCCCCTTCAAGGACCGGGAGAACACCGTGCACCTGGGGATCGACGGCAAATATGCCGGCTGCATCCGCCTGAACCAAACCGAACCGGAGGAGGGCGAGCTGGAGGACAAGCTCCGCGCCTGCGGCCTCTATCGCTTCCGGGACGGAGCCGAAGCCGCGGAAAAGCGCTTTCCGGAAGAGACGCTGCTTTATGCCTCCGGGGACGGGGACCGGGGTCCTGCCGGGGAGACGGATCTGTATGCCGCCCTGGGGGGCTGCGGCCAGGAGCCGGAGATCGCCTCCCAGCCCGGCGGCCTCCGGGGCTCCCTGCTGATCCTGGGGGCGCTGCTGAACGACAAGAACGCCCGGAAGCTCTGCTTCCTCCCCGCCCTGGGGCTGAAGATTCTGCTTCTCCTGCTGGCTGTCCTGGGGTACTGCCCCGTATGGCTCACCGTCGTCGCGGAGACCGCCGTCGCCCTGGCGGGCAGCCTGCTGGCCAAGCGGGCGCTGAACGCGAAGATCTGACTCCCGAGGTGTTTATTCCGTAAACAGCATTTCGACTCCTTCCCAGCGGTTAATATTCAGCGTTAAGCATGAACCCCCAGCCCGACCAAGGGCTGGGGGCAATTCTATTCTGGAGTCTAATGCCGTAAAACAGCACAAATCTGCGTAGACTTCCTTTCCCATGGCGCTATTCTATTGTATATCCCTCATCAGGCGCTCCGCGCCAGCTTCCCCCAAGGGAAGCCAGGGTGCTGGTCGCCCCTGCGCCCGGATATTCGTAATGCGGCTTTCTATCCCCTATGGAAGCGGATACTTCGCCGAGATTTTGGACGGGGGAAACGGATTGCCGCGTCGGCGCAGGCGCCTCCTCGCAATGACCTTTTGTTTGCTGCGGTGCATGGACCGGACGCAGACGCGCACCGAATACTGTCATTGCGAGACCAGTTCACAAACTGGTCGCGGCAATCCGTTCCCCTCGTCCCTTCCCCCGCCCCCGCCGCGCGGATTGCCTTCCCTCGGGGCTGCGAAGCAGGGGCGCGGGAGTGAATGACGTGCCGGTGGCACGTCAGAGCCGCTCCTGACCGAGGCGCAGCGAGACAGGTGGCTCCGGCGTCTCACGGAAGCCGGAGACGGATGAGGGACCCGGCAGCTATCTTCCTGTCCCATGGCGCTGTTCCGTCGTATATCCCTCATCAGGCGCTCCGCGCCAGCTTCCCCCAGGGGAAGCCAGGGTGCTGGTCGCCCTTTACGTCCGGCTTTTCGGAAGGGCTGACTCTTCCTCGGTTTACGCGCAGAAGCGGTGCTTCCCGATGGTGAGGATCAGGGGCCGGGACCAGATCCATTTACTGGTGGCCGTGGCGGGGTTGAAGTAATAGATCGCCCCGCCGCTGGGGTCCCAGCCGTTCAGGGCGTCCCTGGCCGCCCGATAGGCGCTCTCCGCCACGGGCTGCTGAAACTGCCCGTCCGTCACGCAGGTGAAGGCCCCGGCCTGATAGATGACCCCGGAGATGGTATTGGGAAAGGAGGGGTGCTCCACCCGGTTCAGCACCACCGCCCCCACCGCCACCTGCCCCACATAGGGTTCTCCCCGGGCCTCGGCGGAGATGAGCCGGGCCAGGAGGTTCACGTTGTTCTCCGTGCTGCTGGCTGCCTTCACGCTGATCCCCAGGGCCGACAGGGTCTCCGGCCCGCAGATGCCATCCACCTTCAGCCCCCGGTCCCGCTGGTAGCTGCGCACCGCCGCCGCGGTGCGGCTGCCGTAGATCCCGTCGACGGAAGCCTTGTAGTACCCCTCCGCCGCCAGCTTCCTCTGGATCTGGGTGACGACGGAGCCGGAGGAGCCCTGCCGGTAGGCCGCCGCCTCCGCCCGCTGAGCGGCCGTGATCAGGCAGATATTCAGCATAAACAGCAGCGCCAGGGCCCCAATGGTCTTTTTCCGGTCCATATCGATTCCTCCCGAACAAAAAAAGTCCCTGGACACAGTGTGTCCAGGGACCGCTCAGCCTATGGCCGGAAAAATCAGAGGGCTTTGGTATCCCGTTCCTCCGTGATCTTTTTCAGGAAATCGGCAAAGCTCAGGTTCAGCTGCTCTCCGGTGCGGGTGCGGACGGCCACGCTGCCATCCTCCACCTCCTTATCCCCGATGACCAGCATATAGGGGGTCTTCTGCATCTGGGCCTCCCGGATCTTATAGCCGATCTTCTCGTTCCGCAGATCTGCCTCGGCCCGGAAGCCCGCCTCCTCCAGCAGCTTCACCAGCTCCCGGCACCGCTCGCCGCTCCGGTCCGTGATGGGCAGGACCTTCACCTGCACCGGGGCGAGCCACAGGGGGAAGGCCCCAGCAAAATGCTCGGTGATCACGCCGATGAACCGCTCGATGGAGCCGAAGACCACCCGGTGGATCATGACGGGGCATTCCTTTTCCCCGCTGCTGTTCACATATTCCAGATTGAAGCGGCCGGGCAGCTGGTAATCCAGCTGGATGGTGCCGCACTGCCAGGTGCGCCCCAGGCAGTCCTCTATATGGAAATCCAGCTTTGGCCCGTAGAAGGCGCCGTCTCCGGGGTTGACGGTATAGGTCTTCCCCAGGCTGGTGATGGCGTCCGCCAGGGCGTTGGTGGCGATTTCCCAGTCTGCCTCCGTGCCGATATGGTCCTCCGGCATGGTGCTCAGCTCGATGGTATAGGGCAGGCGGAAGAGGGAGTAAACCTCGTCAAAGAGCTGGGCGATGCGCATGACCTCGTCCTTGATCTGCTCCTTGGCCAGCAGGATATGGGCGTCGTCCTGGGTGAAGCAGCGCACCCGGAACATGCCGTGGAGGGCGCCGGAAAGCTCATGCCGGTGAACGGTGCCCAGCTCGGAATAGCGCAGGGGCAGCTCCCGATAGGAATGGGGCTCCAGGGAATAGACCAGGATGCTGCCGGGGCAGTTCATGGGCTTGATGGCGAAATCCTCCCCGTCGATCAGGGTGGTATACATATTGTCCTTGTAATGGTCCCAGTGGCCGCTGGTCTCCCACAGGGTGCGGCGCATGATCTGGGGAGTCATGATCTCCAGATAATCCCATTTCTTGTGGACCTTGCGCCAGTAATCGATCAGGGTGTTGCGCAGGATCATGCCGTTATGCAGATAGAAGGGGAAGCCGGGGGCCTCGTCCCGGAAGGCGAACAGGCCCAGCTCCTTGCCCAGCTTGCGGTGGTCCCGCTTCTTGGCCTCCTCGATCCGCTGGAGATAGGCGTCCAGCTCCTCCTTCTTGGGGAAGCAGGTGCCGTAGATCCGCTGGAGCATCTTCCGCTTGCTGTCCCCCCGCCAGTAGGCGCCGGTGCAGCTGGTGAGCTTGACGGCGTTGCCCTTCAGCTTGCCCGTGCTCACCAGATGGGGGCCCGCGCACAGGTCCGTAAAATCACCCTGGCTGTAGAAGGTGATGATGGCGTCCTCCGGCAGATCCTGGATGAGCTCCACCTTATAGGGCTCGTTCAGGCTTTCCATATACTGGATTGCCTGGGGCCGGGGCATCTCAAACCGGATCAGGGGGATATTCTCCTTGATGATCTTGCGCATCTCCGCCTCCAGCTTCGCCAGGATCTCCGGCGTGAAGGGGAAATCGCTGTCCACATCGTAGTAGAAGCCGTCGTCGATGGCGGGGCCGATGGCCAGCTTCACCTCGGGATAGAGGCGCTTCACCGCCTGGGCCAGAACATGGGAGCAGGTATGCCGGAAGGCCAGACGGCCGCCCTCATCCTCAAAGGTGTGGAAGGTGGCGGCACAGTCGTGCTCCAGGGGCAGGGGCAGACCGTGGACCTTCCCGTCCACGGTGGCGGACAGGACCTTCCGGGCAAAGCCCTCCGAGATCTTTCCGGCTACGTCCAGCAGGGTGCTCCCCTTTTCCACCTGGATCACGCTGCCGTCCTTCAGGGTTACGTTGATCATGTGTGCAAACCTCCTTGGGCGTCCATACGAAAGACTACCCATGTATTTCTATCACAGGCTTTGCGCCTATAATATGCGAAAGATTGCCCCGAGCCCCAAGGTAAGCAGGAGCAGCGCGGGCTGATGAATGATGTAGATCAGCAGGGCATGCCGACCTACCGCCGGGAAAAAGGATACGTCAAAGGTGTAGAACCGCGCCGGCAGCCTTCCCGCCCGGATCTTCTCCCCCAGCCAGGTGCCGAAGAGGAAGACGAAGAGCCAGGGCAGCAGGGGAAAATAATCCGCCGAGTAAAAGGACGGGGTGATCAGGCCGAGGGGAAAGAGCCATCCCGGCTTATCCACGACGACCCCGTTCGCCAGCCTCGCCGTGAGCGCCGTGCCCAGGACGCAGAGCAGGATCATCACCAAGTCCGGCAGCCGGTCCCAGAGCTTATGGGTAAGACCGTAAAACAGCATGCATACCGCCAGCATATGCAGCACGCCGCAGAGGATGAGGACGCCCGGCGCCCCGCCCAGGAGCTTTTCCCCCAGAAAATCCCCCAGCCAGGTCACGGCGGTGAGGGCCAGGGCGATGAGCAGGAGGATCCCGCCCCGGCGCAGATTGGACCGGGAGAAGCGGGAGGAGACCCCGGAGAGGAGGATGAAGCAGCCGGCGAAGAAATAATGCAGCACATCCAGCACCGGGTTCGTGAAGATCCACCAGGGAGCCCCCAGGAAGGCCGCCAGGTCATAGAGAAAATGGTGGCAGCACATGAGGACCACGCAGAGGCCCCGCAGGGCGTCTATGGCCTGGATGCGCCCGCCGGAATAGGAGCTCATTTGGTGACGTTGAAGCGGAAGAGGACGATATCCCCGTCCTGCATCACATAGTCCTTTCCCTCGCTGCGGATGAGGCCCTTTTCCTTGGCGGCCTGCATATTCCCCGCCTTCACCAGATCGTCGAAGGAGACCACCTCCGCCCGGATGAAGCCCCGCTCGATATCCGTATGGATCTTCCCCGCCGCCTGGGGGGCCTTGGAGCCCTTCCGGATGGTCCAGGCCCGGACCTCCGGCTTGCCCGCGGTGAGGAAGCTCATGAGGCCCAGCAGGTCATAGGCGCAGTTGATGAGCCGGTTGAGGCCCAGCTCCTTGATGCCCATTTCCTCCAGGAAGGGCTCCCGCTCCTCCTCCGGCATCTCCATGAGATCCATCTCCAGCCGGGCGCAGATGGGCATGCACTGCTCCCCCTGCTCCCGGGCGAAGGCGTTCAGCTTCTGATAATTCTCGTTATGCTCCAGGTCCGCGTAGCCCTCCTCGCTCAGGTTGGCCACGTAGATCACCTGCTTCAGGCTCAGGAGACCGCCATCCAGGAAATAGTACTGGTCCTCGTCGGCGATGGGGTAGGTCCGGGCGGGCTTGCCTTCGTTCAGATGCGCCAGAAGGCCCTCGAAGAGGTCCGCCTCATGCTTGTATTTCTTGTCCCCCTTCATATTCTTCCGGGCCTTCTCCAGGCGGCGCTCCACCACCTCGATATCCGCCAGCACCAACTCCAGGTTCAGCACCTCCACGTCCCGCAGGGCGTCCGCCGGCTCATCGAAGATCTCCTCGTTATCGAAGCAGCGCACCACGTGCACCAGGGCGTCCGTCTGCCGCACAGCAGCCAGGTATTTGTTGCCGGAGCCCTCCCCCCGGGCCAAGCCCGCGATATCCACGAATTCGATGGTGGCGGGGGTGACCTTATCCGGCTGATGGAGCTCCGCCAGCCAGTCCAGCCGGCTGTCCGGCACCTTCACGACCCCCAGGTTGGGCTTGTCGTCAAAGGAGCGATACATGGCGGTCTCCGCCTTCTCGCCGGTCATGGCGTTGAACAGGGTGCTTTTTCCCACATTCGGGAGCCCTACGATGCCCAGCTTCATATCCGTTGCCTCCTCATTATCAGGCGTTCTATGCAGTATATCACAGCCAAACTATTTACACAAGTCCGGCGGTCCGGCTTTCCGCCGCTTCAGCCCAGCAGCTGATCCAGGGTATCCCGGTAGGCCTGGAGATCCGCGCCGACGATGGTCTCCCCCACCAGGTTTCCCTCCCTGTCCACGAATACCGTCGTGGGGATATACTGGGCGTTGAGCAGGTCCCCCATCTCCTCGCTGGGCCGCAGGACGGGGTAGGTGATCCCCGCCTTGATCATGAGCATCTTCGCGCTCTCGATGGCGGAATCCGTGGTGCCGTCCAGGAGGATCCCCACCAGCTCCACGCCCCGGTCCCGGTACTCCATATACAGCTCCTCCAGCTCCGGCAGCTCCCGGACGCAGGGGGAACACCAGGTGGCCCAGAGATTGATCATGGTGACCTTAGCCCCGCCGAAGAGGCTTTCGCTGTTGACCTTGCTCCCGTCGATATCCTTCGCGGTGAAGGAGAGGCTCGTCTGAGGCGCGGCCTCCGGCTCCTCCTGAGGCTTCTTCCCGCAGGCGCAGAGGACCAGGAGCAGACAGAGGACCAGAGCCAGGCGCTTCGCGGACTTGAACCGAATCATATTCATCTTGCCCCCTCGCAGTTTTTTGCTGCGTCAGTATAACACAGCGCCGGGCTTCCTACAAGCCCGGCGCACAGACTGCAGACAAAGGGTCAAAAGCCTCGCAGAGTTCGCGCCCGCAGGCGCGAATGAGATGAGATTCATTTTGGTCTGAGCCGACTGTCGGCGGCGCGGCGGACAGCGCCGTTCAATCCGAATTCGACGCCAGGGGGTACCGGAATACCAGCTCCCCCGTGGAAAGGGACCGGTAGCAGAAGCAGCCGTTCTCCAAGGTGGAGCATAGGCCCCCGCGCAGGATGGAGGACGCTTCGAAGCCCGCCAGATCCACGATTTTCATCAGCAGCTTCCCCTCCGCGTCAAAGACGGCAAGCTCTGCCCGGCCGGTCCCTTCGGACCAAAGATAGCCGGAGAAGTATGTCACCCCCGTGACCCGGTCCGTGATCGGCGTGAGGTGTCTGCAGCCCTCCACTTCGGGAGGCTGGGGTGCTTCCCGGTCTTCGGACCGGGAGATCGCATCATAGTCGATCTCCTCCGGGCAGCCCTCCGGCGGGGTTTCGGAGACCGTTCCGGCGGCAAAATCCAGATAGACGCGGAAGCCCCGATCCGAGACTTCCTCCCGGCCGTTTACCCGGAAGGATACGACGTAGCCCACCCGGTCGTCGATCCAGTCCAGGAAAGGGCCGCCCTCCTCGTTCCAGTAGAAGCCCTCGCCGAAGAGGGCGCTGAACTGAGCGCCGTCAAAATGCGTCATGATCTCGCCTTCGGTGTTCCGCACGTCCAGGGAGCCGTCAGCCCCGGCGGTCAGGAGCAGCCCCTGGCTGCTCCCGACAAAATACCCATCCTCCAGCGGCCGGACCCAATGCCCGTCCGGCGCGGCCAGGATCCGGGCATATCCCCCGTGAATATAGGTGTCGCCGCCGCTGACCCCCTCCGGATCGCCCCGGTAGAGGACCAGACAATCGTCATAAAAGGCCACCCGGCTGTATACGGGATCGGTCACCAACTCCCCCTTGTCGGTCACCAGACCGTAAAAAGGCAGCCTGTCGATCACATACCGCTCCATGGCGGCATACCTGCCGATATAGGGCAGCAGCACCCCGTAATCCTCCCGCGCCTCCGGATCCCCCCGCCCGGCGTAGCCCGGATGGAGGGTATAGATCGGCTGCGCCGGCTCATAGGGGGTGAGCTTGGACCAGTCGGTGCGGACGGAGGCGGGGGTCTGCGTTTCCGCCGGTTCCGCCGTCTCCCCCGGGGCCTCTGTCGCCGGGGCCTCCGTGATGGCCGGCGCCGGGATATGCGTGCCGCAGCCGGTCAGGGCGAGAAGCAGCAGGGCGGCGATCAGCTTCTTCATGGCGCATCCCCCACGTCCAGGATGCTCACATAGCCCTCATGGGCTACGAGCCGCTGCCCCTCCTCGCTCAGGATCCAGTCATAGAGGACCCTGGCCGGGGCGTCCTCTGGCAGACCGGCGGCGATGACCACATAGGAATCATTGATGAAGGGATATTCCCGGCTGCGGATCGTCTCCGCGCTGGGCTGGACGCCGTTCACCGCCAGCAGCTTCAGGCCCTCCGCCATCTTCATATCGTGGGCGTAGTAATAGACGCTGTAGCCGATGGCGGCGGCGGAATCGTCGTAGGAAGCCACGACCTCCATCAGCTCTCCCATGGCGCCGCTGACATACTCCTTGGGCGCCTCCATCAGGGGGATATCCCCCATCACCAGCTTCTTCATCGCCGTCTGGCTCCCGGCCTCCTCGTTGCGCTGGAAGGGGACGATCTCCACGTCGTCTCCGCCCACCTCGCTCCAATTGGTGATCCTGCCGCTGTAGATGCCCTGGATCTGCTCCACGGTCAGGCTCTCCACCGGGTTCCCCTCATTCACCAGGAAAACGAGCCCGTCCACGGCGAAAAGGGACAGCTCCCATTCAAAGCCCATATCCTCCTTCTCCTGATAGATGCCCTCCGGCGGCGCGCCGGAGATGAGCAGATCGGCCATCCCGTTCATCAGCATCCGGTAGGACTGGGTGGTGCGGGAAAACTCGATGAGATCGGAGACCTCCTCCCGGGTTTCCCCCAGCATGACGCTGGCAATGGCCTGCCCCAGGGGAACCATGGCGGTAGAGCCATTGAGCCGCGGGAAGTTTTCCCGGGTAAAGACGAAGGGGGCCGCCGCGGGCTCCCGCGTCGCTTCCGGGGCCGGGGACGCCGTCTGGGCGGGGGGAAGACTCGGCGCGGGCTCCGGCTGCCGATTGCAGGCCGCCAGCCCGAGAGATAGGATCAGGCTGAGCAGAACGGCAAGAAAAGAACGAGCTTTCATTTTGGTCACCCTCCTGTTCATCATTTAGTCAGATTTCCCTTGATTATTTCCCCAGCGCCGTTGATTCCTACGGGGCGTCTCCCTCTTCCGCAGGATCGGCCAATTGCAGAAGCAGGCCTGCGTCCTCCCGGGAGAAAGCAGACAGAGCCTCCTTCCAGGCGCCGGGATCCGCCGCATACTGCTCCCGCAGGACCGCAGCGAGGAATTCGGTATATGCCCCGTCTGAATGGAGCGCGGCAGTCATCACGTAAACGTCCCGCCGGGTCTGTCCGTCCCCGACGGCATCTTTGCGGAGAGATTCGTACAGGTTTTCCAATCGTCCGTCTTGGCTCAGCCTGTCCCAATCCGCCAGGGTGTATTCCGACAATTCTTTCAAAAGGGCAATGCCGGGAGCCTCCCCGCTGATCCCGTACGCCTGCGGGTCGAAGGAGCCGTACCAGTCGTCCTCCGCCGCGCCGTACTCCCCATTATACCGCTCCATATTGTCCAGCAGCGCTTGGCGCTGCTCCTCGCTGATCTTCTCCATCGCCTGCAGGACCTCCTCCGCCGGTTTCAGGGCCAGGGCGTGCATCACCCGCCAGTCCCGGCTCTGTCCCCCGGTGAGGAAGTACAGCTCCATGAGCTGCTCCGCGGTGAGGTCATGCTCCGTCGGGAAGCCATAGCCCACACCGTAGGGCAGCCAGACCGTGGCTCCCCCGGAGCCCATGCCCTTGAAGCGCCACACCCCGTCCTCCAGGGCTGTTGTGACTTCGCTGCCCAAGCCATACCAGCCCTTGTGGGGACCATCCCCAATGGGATCTCCCAGGCCGGAACCCGCTTCGAAGGAGAGACGGTTGCTCTCGTCCAGCTTCAGGTCGATCCACATAACGAAGCAGAAGTTGGGATAATCCTCCCCATAATAGGCGTCGAACAGTGCCGCGCTGTTCACCGCCGCATCATAGGGCTCGGGATCATACCAGCCGGGACGGTCCAGCAGGATCTCCGCATACTGCGCCGCCATCCGCAGGGCGACTTCCTCGTAATCCGTAACGGTTCCGGGGACGGCGATCTCCCGTTCAGGCCGATACATCTCCGCGATCCGGGCATACTCATTCAGGAAATACGCGTAGAGCGTCGGGGAGAAGTCCTGCCCGGCCTCCGGGCGCAGCCAGTGCTCCGCGCCGCCGGGCAGCTCCGTCCACAGGAGGACGTCGCTCCCTCCATAGACGGTGAAGCAGTCTGTCTCGTTCCGGATTTCCAACACCGGGCCGTTTACCGGGTCCCGGTCCACAGCCTCGATCTCTGCTTCCGTGAGCGGGCTCCAGCGGTAATAGTAAGAAGTCAGGAGATACCCGGCTGAATCCAGCACGCTCCAGACCTGCCCCGGCTGGATCTCGTATTCGTCCCGGCGTCCGTCAGCCTCCACCCACAGTCGGCAGGGTCCGGCCTGGAAACCATAGGTGCCGAAGATCCGGTCCGCGGCGGCGCAGAGCTGCTCCTCCAGGCTCAGGGGCTGGTGGGACTCAGACTCCCCGATGCTGCTGAACGCCTCCCTGCCCCCGGGAACGGTGAAGCTGGCCGCCATGGCCGCCAGCAACCTGGGCTCATGGTCGATCTCCGGGGCATCGGTGATGTTCTCCGGGGCATATTGGGTAAAGACGCACCAGATGCGGCCGTCCTCCCCCTCCACATACCGCACTGCCTGGCCGGGTTCCAGCATGGGCCGCTCCGCCGTCAGCTCCTCCCGCGACGCTTCCCGGATGCTGATGCTGGAGCCGGTACCGTATTGGGATACCCATCGGGTCCTGCCCTCCCCGTCCGTCTCCTCATCCCAGCCCTGGATGGGGATATAGATCCTCCAGCCGTCCCCTTCCCGCAGATGGGCGGGATAGTTGCCGCCCTCATCCTGGGGCAGCAGGTCCAGGGTATAGGGGGGCAGGTCCAGGCGATAGGTGCGCACATACCAGTCGTAGAGCAGCTCCTCCGGGGTCTCCTCATAGTAGAAAAGTCCGCCCATGTCGTCGTCATTCGGCCGGTCATGGAGAGGCGTCACGCTGCCGTCGGGATACCGCAGCATCACCAGGGAATGGCCTCCCTGACCCTCCAGGTCATACCAGCCGTCATCCTCCATGGTCATGCCCCCCGCCAGGGCGATGCTCCCCGGCTCCGCATCGGGCTTCACTTCCAGCACATAGCCGTACAGCTCCAGGGTCCCCTCCGGAGCCAGACCGGAAAGCTCCCCGGTTTTCTCCAGATGCACCCGGGTATCCAGCACGGGGACCGTCATCTCCCCGCCGTCCGCGGCGACGCAGGTCACCTCTTTATTGTCCCGGCGAAGGGAATCCAGGTAGGCCTCGGGCCGTACATATACCCCGCTGACCGGATGCGGGCTGTCCGACGGTTCCTTCTCAGCCTTATCCGGCCCCTTCGGCCCCGTGAAGGTCACGATGCAGACGACGGCGGCCAGGAGCAGCGCCGCCCCCAGGGCGATGAACAGGGGCTTTCTGTGCTCCGCGATCCGTCGGAGCCGGTCTTTCATCTGCCGCTTTCCCGCGGTCATGGTGGTAGCGGAGAGCATAGGATTCCCGCCCCGGCCCGGGGGGATCAGCTTCAGGAGGGTCTCCCCGTAGGCGATGCGCTCCTCCCGGTCCATCCTGGCCAGGACGCCCTCATCGCAGGCCAGCTCGCAGTCCGCCTTGCTGAAATGGGCCGCCAGCCACACCAGGGGATCGAACCACCAGACCACCAGGCACAGGCCCCGGAGCAGGGACCAAAGGGGATCCAGGTGCCGGGCGTGGGTCTCCTCATGGGCAATGACGTGGCCCAGGGTCGCCGGATCCTTCGCCGCCGGGCTGGTGACATAGATGGCCGGTTTCCATACCCCGAACAGGCAGGGGGAAGGGATATCGTCGCAGAGGTAGACCGGGTACCGGCTCTCCGCCCCCGCCAGGGGCACCCGGGTGCGCCGGAGTTTTTTTGCGAAGCGGAGATTCTCCCCCAGGAACAGCAGGGCCATGACTCCCATGCCGCAATACCAGATCAGGCGGAGGATAGGCAGGGAGCGCCGACGGTAGAATACCACGTTCTCCCCCGTCTCATCCACAACGCCGTAGCTGCCTTCCCCTTCCACCAGGATCGCCCCGGGCCTGGGGGCCGGCAGCTCCTGCCGGGAATATGCCTCCACCGGATAGGAGGCATAGGGTTCCCTGTACGCCTGCCGCTCCGCCGCCGCAGACAGGCTGTCCCTCACCGGCTCCGCCGCAGTCAGGATGCTCAGCCCCATGGCGGGCAGGTTCGCCGGGATCAGCAGCCGCAGAAGCACAAGCAGCCACAGGGCGTACTGCACCCGCCGGGAGACGGTCCGGCGGAAGAGGAAGCGCAGCAGGAAGACCGCCGGGATCAGGATGGAGGAGGTGATGAGGATGTCCTTCATTTCTCCGCCCCCGCCTTTCTCAGGATCTCCGAAAGCTCCCGGATATCCTCCCCGGTCAGCGCATGGTCCTCCACCAGGGCGTTCATCATCAGCCCCAGCCTGCCGCCATAGACCCGGTCCAGAAAACCGGCGGTCTCCTCCCGCCGGGCCTCCTCCCGGTCGATCACGGGGAAATACTGCCGGGCCCGCCCTGCCTGCTCCCAGCGCACCGCCCCCTTGTTCTCCAGCCGGGTGAGCATGGTGATGACCGTGTGCTTCGTCCAGCCCGTGTCCTCCTCCAGGGCGCGGGTGAGCTGCATCAGGGTCATGGGGGCCCCGGACCACAGCTGATTCATGAGCTTCCATTCCATATTGGACAGAGATACGTTCAAGTGCCGTTCCTCCCGCAAAATTTGGTAGACATTCGTTTACCTATATCCTAGCACATAGGTAAACACTTGTCAACCTTTAATCGCATTTAAAAACGGGCGTGCTGCCGCCCGTTTCTCCTCGCCTGTGCGTCCGCCTGCGCGGGAATCCGCTCTCCTTCGTCCATTCCCCCGTCCCCGCCGCGCAGACTGCCTTCTCGCTGCGGCTCGGTCAGGCGCGGCTCTGACATGCCACCGGCATGTCATTCACTCCCACGCCCCTGTTTCGCAGCCCTCGGGGGAAGGTTGCTCCGTCGTCTCACGGAAGCCGGAGACGGATGAGGGAGATGGCAGCTTTATTCCTACACCATGGCGCTGATCCGCCGTATATTCCTCATCAGGCGCTCCGCGCCAGCTTCCCCCAAGGGAAGCCAGGGTACTGGTCGTCCCTGCGCCGGTGCGGCGAAGGGCACCCTGAAAAGCAAACGAGCGTTGCCCGCAGTATAGTCAGCGGCTCAGAGGCGCATATACCGTCCGCTTTTCCCCTCCGCGTCTATGTCCCCTTCGCTTCAGCGCCCTGCGCACCGGGGGTGCAGGGGGCCGCCCCGGCCGCGCTCTTTCCCCGGTTTCTCTCGCGCAAGAGAAACCGGGCCGCCGGAGGCCTCGTCGGAATGGACCTCACAGGCTTCCTCGTCGTCGCAAATCTC